>JAFAXD010000572.1 GCA_019241285.1 Xanthobacteraceae bacterium
CACATCGAAGGCCCGGTTGGAGCGCCGATCGAGCGCGTAAGTGTTTCCATCCTGCCGACCGGCAGGGTCGATGTCATCGTCGGAACGCAATCAACCGGACAAGGGCATGAAACCAGCTTTGCCCAGGTGGTCGCCGATCAGATCGGCGTCGCCATGGATCAGATCGACATTCGCTACGGCGACAGCGCATTCGTCATACTCGGCGGCGGCACGCATTCCGATCGGTCGCTGCGCATCGCCGGGACCTTGATGGTCCAGGCCGCGGAAGAGATCCGCGCCAAGGCGCGCGCGCCTGCAGCCGCCCTGCTCCAGTGTGCGCCAGACGATCTCGTGTTCGACAGCGGCGAGTTCCACGTCCGCGGCAGCCAGCGCGGCGTGCACATCTTGGAGGTTGCCCAGGCATGCGGTTCCGGCGATCTGCCGGATGAGCTCTGCCAGCCATTGGCCTCGACCAAGGATTTCTTCGGCCGGATCCCGGCTTTTCCGGGCGGCTGTGCCGTCTGCGAAGTCGAGATTGATCCGGCGACCGGCGTGGTCGAGATTGTCCGTTATTCAACGGTCGACGATGTGGGGCTCGCGGTCAATCCGATGATCGTGGAAGGACAAACACACGGCGGCATCGTTCAAGGGATCGGGCAGGCTTTGTTCGAGGGCGCGTGCCTGCGTGACGGGCAAGTGTTGACGGGTTCGTTCATGGATTACGGTATCGCGCGCGCGAGTGATGTCCCCTCCTTCCATGTGCAGCGCGCCGAAGACCCGACCAAGCTCAACCCACTGCGGGTCAAAGGTGCGGGCGAAGGCGGCATCGCACCTGTAACAGCAGCCGTTACGAGCGCGATCTGTGATGCGCTCGCAGAATTCGGGATTGTTGATCTGCCGATGCCGATCACGCCGGCATCGATCTGGAAGGCGATACGATCCAGCGAGATGTCTCAATCCGCCGGGAAATAGCGCGTAAGCCAGTTGCGCACGATTTCCTCGACCCGGCGGTCATCCTCGCCAAACATAAAGTGGTCGACACCGCCGATAATGTGCAGGTCACCGTGATAACCGGCACGCTTGAACAATTCCATCGAGCCGTCCGCGGCGATCACTTCGTCCTGGGCGCTGTGCAGCAGTAACAGCGGACGCGGCGCGATGCGCGCAGCCATGTCTCCCGGATTGAAGGCCAGTGTTTCCAACGCCATCTCCAGCGGAAACTCCATGATCGAGCGCTTGTCGATGTTGTTGCGCAACCGTTCGGGAACGACGATGAGATCATAGCGGTGCGCCATGATCACCGGATCGCCCGCCTTTCGGGCGCGGCCGCGTTTGAGCAACTCGCTGAACCTCTCCCACTTCTCCGGCGTTGAATGGATGGTGCGGAACATCTGCTCGCCGCTGGCCCAGCCGCCCTGCCCAATCACTGCGGCCACGCGCTGATCGAGGCCGGCGGTGTAGACCGCAACCGATGCGCCGAAACTCGTGCCGCTCAGGCACATGCGCTTCGAATCGATCTCCGGGCGGCCGCCCATGAAGTCGAGCGCCGCAACGGCGTCATTCACCTGACGGAATGGCAACACCCAGCCACGCTCTCCCCCGCTCTCACCGCAGCCCTGAAAGTCGAACCGCAGCACCGCGTAGCCCAGGTTCGTATAGAAAGTCTGCGACCAGCGCTGCTGCGGGCCATTGCGGTGGCCCCCAAAGCCGTGCATCACGATCATCGCTGGTTTCGGGGTGGTACTGCGTTCAGGAATGGAGAGATCGCCCACAAGCGTGACATCGCCGGATTTGAACGTGACCCGTTCTACCATGGAGCAGCCTTATGTCTGGGTGGAGGAGATGGCGATCCCATCGCTCGCAACGCTCAGCGCTTATATGCGAAGTCGGGATGCCGGTGTTGCAAAAGCCGGAATACGATCAGCACCGCCAACGCGGCCAGTTCCAACGCACCTGCAAAGAACAATGGCGCGCCAGCGGCGCCGCTCACATCGCGGAGAATGCCCGCGGCGGGTGTCAAAAGCGCCATTCCGGCATAGTACCATGTCAGAAAGACTCCCATCCCGGCAGCACGATTTTGCGGACGCAACACTTCGCTCGGCAGCACCATCATGGCGCCGCATGGCAGCCCCGCTACGGCTCCTACAAATATCATCAGGAGCAGCGAGGGTGTGGCCGGAACCAGCATGGTGCTGAGCCCGAACGCGGCGAAGCTTGCGATCATCAACAAGGTTGCGTGTCCAACTCGATCGATGATCACGCCTCCCAATGGGATCGTGACAATAACGGTCCACGCCACGAGGCTGATCAGAAAGCCGGCGTCGCCCTCAGGCAAACCGCGTGAAACCAGCAGCGCGGGACCGAAGCTGAAGATAAGGATGTAGCCGACATTGAAGAGCATCCATATGAGCCCCGCCAGCGACACCAAGCCGAGCTCGCGCAATGACAAGCGCGCTCGTCCGATTCGGCCTGGTGGTATCGAGCCATGCACTGCGGGGGGAACGCGGTAGACGATGCCAATCGCGATCAGCACCAGAGCCGCCGCAGCGGCGGTGCTCCCGAACGCCATTCCGATCGATCCATGCACCGCTATCCACGGCAACGTAACCAGCGCGATACCAATGCCGATTGGCCAACTGCTGACCAGGAGAGCCAACGCGGTGCCGATCTCGCGCCCTATGAACCAATCGGTTGTCATCTTGGTGAGCAGCACGTTGAGAAGCACCGCGCCGACGCCGCTGATCAGGCGACCGGCGAGGATGCCGGCATAATCGTTGCTGCTCATCGTCAGCAATCCGCCCGCGACCATCAGTGCCAAACCCAGGATTACGGTGCGCTTGTCGCCAAAATGGCGGCCCAGCAACCCACCCGGATATGCGATCACCACCCCGGGCAGCAGATAGAGGCCAATCAGCAGACCGAGCTTGCCATAGTCGATGCCAAGGTCGGCGATCACAAACGACGACAGCGCGCCGACTGCTTGAAATTGAAAACCCATCGCCGTGCGGGCGAGGAAAAGAACAGCCAGAATGATCCAGCGTTGCCAGGCATTGGAATGTATGTCCGACGTGACAAACGTCATTGAGTGAGACCTGATCCACCCGAGCGAGTCTGGAATCGCCGCCACCGATTTTTGCATGGTCGGCCCGTCCATGCGGCAGTCTGCCGAAAGATTTATCGTTACACGAATTTTCTCGTTTGTTAGCGTGCACGCGCAGAAAAGTGCGGAGCGCGGATTTCAAATGCGTTGGGTGAAGATTGCAATCGTGGCGAGCATGTTGTTGGGGGCGGCCGGATTCGCGCATGCGGAGGATGAGTCCTATCCAACGCGCCCGATCAAGATCATTCAGCCGACCGCCGCCGGCGGGCCAAGCGACGTTCTCATCCGTATGGTGGCGGACGGGCTCGCGGCCCGACTAGGACAGCCGGTTATTGTCGAAAATCGGCCGGGCGCAGGCGGCGTCATCGGCGCGGAGGCCGCGGCGAAGGCCCCACCCGACGGCTACACGATTCTGTCGGTCGGGAACTTTCTGTTCACGACGGCGGCGCTGCGGGCCAAGCTGCCCTACGATCCGGTCGCCGACTTCAGCGGGATCAGCCTGCTCTCGCACGCACCGCTGGTGCTGGTGGCGAATCCCGCGTTTCCGGCAAGCACGCTCGCCGAGGTGATCGCGCAGGCCAAGGCGACACCGGACGGGCTCACCTACACGAGCCCGAACTTCGGAGGGGTTCCGTATCTGGCGGGCCAACTGTTGGTGCGTAGCGCCGACATCAAACTGCAGCACGTAACCTATAGCGGGAGCCCCGCCGCATTGGTCGATGTCATGGCCGGGCGCGTGCCGCTGATGTTCGACCTGTGGTCATCGGCAAAACAGTACGTTCAGTCCGGTCAGCTCAAGGTCATCGCCGTGATCAGCAATGAACCACTGCCGGACGCGCCGCAGTATCCGCTTATCAAAGATACGTTTCCGGTCTTCGATTTCATGCTCAACAACGCGCTGGTCGTGTCATCGCAGACGCCCAAGCCGATCCTGCAAAAGCTCACCACGGAGGTGCACGCCGTGATGGCGCGCCCCGATCTACAACAGGGCATCCGCGCTCTGGGGGTCGAGCCCACCGTCTCGAGCGGCGAACAATACGACGAGCTCGCGCGCAACGAACTGAAGAAATGGACCGACCTGGCACGGGCGAACAAGATCGCGATTCAGTAGAGGGTGGCGATGACGCGCGCCAAAAAATCGATCATTTGCGCCCTATAACATAATCATCGACGATTATTGACCTTGGCGATTTTCCTGCGCATGATCCTGTCGTTGCGGGGAGAGCGGAATGTTGGCACCACAGACGGCGGTCTCGCTGGCGGAAGCCCAGGACCTGATCTTTCTCGAAGCCGAGCTGCTGGACGCGTGGCGGCTCGATGACTGGATCAAGCTCTACACGGACGACATGACCTATCTGGTCCCCTCGCCCGGCATGCCGGCAGATGCATCGCCGGATACGCGTCTCTTCCTCATCTATGACGACCGCTTCCGCATGGAGAACCGGGTCAAACGCCTGAAGAAGCGCACCGCTCATTCGGAATATCCGCACTCGACCACGGTCCACATGTACGGGAACCTGCGCGTTGCCGGGCACGATGCCGACGGAACCGTGGTGCATGGGACGTTTCACGTCTCCCGTTACAAGGACGGCATCATGGATATGTTCATCGGCCGGGCGCGCTACCAACTGCTGCGCCAGGGTGATGCCGTGCTCATCCGCCACAAGCGCTGCGACCTCGGCATGGACGCGCTCGTCCCGCAGGGCCGGCTGACCATCATTCTTTAACGGAGGCAGACGTGGAGCAACGCATCGAGACGCCGGCCGGCATTCGCGTCGATCAATCCAACGGATTGTTCCAGGTCTCGCGCAAAGTCTTTACCGATCCGGAATTCCTCAAGCTCGAGCACGAGAAGATTTTTGAAAAGTGCTGGCTCTATTTCGGTCATGACTCCGAGCTGCCGGAACGCGGCTCGTTCCTGACCCGCACCGTGGCGGGGCGCGATTTCATCTTCAGCCGCGATTCCGCCGGCGAGGTGCACGTTCTTTACAATCTCTGCACACATCGCGGCGGGCGCGTCTGCCGGGAGAAATCCGGCAAGGCGAGCGTATTCCAGTGTTTCTATCATGGCTGGGTGTTCGGCAGCGACGGCGCGCTACGGCTCATTCCGCAGGAAGGCGCCTATCCGGAAGGATACAAGAATGATCGTGAGCGCGGCCTCGTTCCGGTGCCGCGGCTCGAACAATATCGCGGGTTCTGGTTCATCAACCTCGATGCCAACGCGATCTCGCTTTTTGATTATCTCGCCGGCGCCAAACCGTATCTCGACAACATTGCTGATCAATCCGAAGTCGGCATGGCGATCGTGCCCGGCGCACAGGCGTTCCAGGTCGATGCCAACTGGAAGCTCTGGCATGAGAACGGCATGGATCCGTTCCACGTCAACACGGTGCATCAGACTTATTTCGAGTACTCGACCGACGTGGCGAAGATCGGCAAGGAGCGCGCGCAGGCGAGCGGGATTGCCACCGAGGTGTTCGACCGCAAGGCGAGCGCCGAGGAGATGATGAAGGGCCGCTACGCGGCCTTGATGCAGACTGCGACCAAGATGAAGCTCGACCTTGGCAACGGCCACATGGCTTACGACTATCCGGCCAATCACGGCCGCCCGTTCGCGCAGTGGCATCCGAGCTGGGACCCGAAATACAAGCCGGAGCTCGACCAATCATTCGAGCGGCTGGTGGCACGCGTCGGTGAGGAGCGCGCCAAGCGCATCGCGCTCTACGACCATCACGTCCTGATCTTTCCCAACCTCGCCATCGTCGACAATCACGGGATCATGATCCGCACCTATTTCTCGACCAAGCCCGAGGAGATGCTGGTGCAGAGCTGGACCTTGGCGCCGGCCGAGGAGTCGAAAGAGATCCGCCGCCTGCGGCTCTACAGCTACATGGATTTTCTCGGCCCGGCCGGCTTCGGCACGCCTGATGACGTCGAGGCGATTGAGGCCGCGCAACGCGGCTACAAGGGCGCCGAGGACTACGACGGCTGGAACGACGTGTCGGCCGGTATGCTGCCTGCGGATCCGTCGAGCTTCGTGCGCAACGGCGACGAAGGCCGCATGCGCGTGTTCTGGTCGAAGTGGGCCGAGTACATGCACGCATAATCGGCGCAAGCCGCACGAGGCCGATGGTGCCGCGAAAACCCCGCACCTTGCCAGCTCCAGCCCGCACAAGCGCCACGGGCGCGGAGACATTGGCCTCCGCGGCCTATCGCGCCATCAAGGAAGACATCATCGGCGGCGTGCTGGTGCCGCGTGAGTGGCTGCGCATCGATGCGTTGCGCGAGCGCTACGGGACGGGCGCGAGCCCCATTCGCGAAGCCCTCAACCGTCTCTCGGCCGAGGGCCTGGTGCTGCAGCAGGACCAGCGCGGATTCGTGGTGGCGGAGCTCGACCAAACAGATCTCGCCGAGGTCATCTTCACGCGCTGTTCGCTCAACGAGATCATGCTGCCGGCCGCGCTCAGCAAAGGCGACGTCGCCTGGGAAGAGCGCGTCGTGCTCGCGCATTATCATCTGGCAAAGACGCCGCCGTTCCGCTCCGACGGCCGACCCAATCCAGACTACCTGGCGCGCCACCGCGAGTTTCACATGGCGATGCTCGCCGCCTGCGGCTCGCGCTGGCTGCTTGACGTGTCGGCCAAGCTGTTCGACTGGACGCAGCGCTATCAGAACCTGGCGATGCGCCACGACCTCGTCGCCACGCGCGACGTCGCCCGCGAGCACGACGACCTCGTCGAAGCGATCCTCGCCCGCGACGCGCGACGCGCCATCGATCTCCTCAACGCGCACGTGCGCGAGACCGGCCGCCTCGCGATCGCCAGCCGGCAAGAGGTGAAGGACGGTTAGCATATCTTTAGCGACCTCGTCCTGAGGAGCTTGGTCCCGCAAGGGACCAAGCGTCTCGAAGGACGGCCGCAAGCGAGGCCGTCGCCCTTGGCCATCCTTCGAGACGCACGCGGGCGAAGCCCGCGTGCTCCTCAGGATGAGGCCCCTGAAGATCACAAATTTTCAAACCCAAGCAACCTTTGCAGCAGCACAATCAGCTGCTCGCGTTCGTCCGCTGAAAGCCGCCGGGCGACGCGCTGCTGATATTTGCCCACGCTGGGCAGAAACTGCGTGAGCTGGCGCTTGCCCGCCTCAGTTACCTGCAAGCCGTACCGACGCTTATCGGTGGCAGAGCGTTCGCGCCGGATCAGCCGCTTGCGCAGCATGCGCGAGATGATGCTGCTCAACGTGTTGGCATCAAGACCGAGCTGATCGCTCAACATCGCCTGCGACACGCCGGGCTGTTGCGCCACGGTAAGCAAAATGGCGGATTGCCGCGGCGTTGCAGCCAGCGAATCAAACATCTCGGCGAAAACGGCTTCGGCTTCGAAGTGCGCGCGGCGCAGCAAATAGGGAAGCTGGTTGGTCAAGTCGACCGCGAGCAGATGCGGGGCGATGGCGTTGGTCGGCGCGCGCATCCTACGCCTCCAGCGCCAGATCGGCGGCGGCGGGCACCAACTTGCGCCGCAGCGGCACGATACGGCACGGAATCGAGCGCATGACTGGCGCACCGCTGACCGGATCGAACTGATCCCCCGGAATTAAATTGTTGTAGTTGCTGCCCGATGTAGCAAACATCCGGTAGCCCGGCAGTTCGAGCTCGTCGCAGGCCTGCCACCAGCCATATTCGGCAACGACGGTTTGCGGGTGCATGCGCGCATTGATACGCACGCGAAAGCGCGCACGGCCAGAGGCAGTGACAACGCCAATCCAATCTCCATCGCGCAGCCGATGCGCGCGCGCCGTCTCGCGGCTGATCTCCACAGCCGGCGCGCTGGCGCGCCTGCGCAGACTGGCGATACCGCGATGCTGGCTATGGCAGAAGTTGATGTTGCGCGCCGTGGTCAGGGTGAGCGGAAACGTCCCGTCATCTTGGGCAGGCGGCGCGAACGCCGGAACGCCTGGTTGTCCGTCATTATGCAGCGCTTCCGAATAGATCTCGACGCGGCGTGACGGCGTCGGGAACCCTTCAACGACTCCACGACGTGTACGCGCGTATTTCTGCGCGACCGGATTGATCGGCCGCACGATCCCGCGCGGCGAAGCACGCAGTTGCTCCACCGTGATGCCGAGCGGCGCCAGCATGTGATTCCAGCCGGCTTCAATATCGCCGCCGAAGAATTCGTCCTCGAGCCCGAGCCGCAGTGCAAGTTGAAACCCGACCCACAGGTCCGAGCGCGACTGGCCCATGGGTTCGACCATCTGCGAGCGCAACTGGATCAGCGCTTGCGCCGCGGCGCTGTTCTCAAAACCGACGCGCAGACCCTCGCGCTCCCAGGCGCTGTTGATCGGCAGCAGGATATCGGCAAAGCGGCTGGTCGGGGTCTCATAAAGGTCGCACTGGACGTGAAACTCAAGTTGCTCGAGTGCGCGACGCCCGCGCATCGGTTCAGCAAGCGACGATAATATGTTTGACCCGAACGCCACCAGGCCGCGAACCCGATAAGGCTTACCATCGAGCATCGCGGTGTAGAGGTCGCTGGCGGTGATCCAGCCATTGGCCGGCGGACCCAGCGGACGTTGCGCCCGACCGAGCGTGCGCGCCCGTTGCGTGGCCAGGAGCAACTCGTAGTCGTTGACCCGATTGACTGGCTGGCGCTCCAGCAACAGGTTGCCACCGGGCCGATCAAAGCGGCCGGTCAGCGCATAAAGGAGCGCAATGGCGCGCTCGGTCTGCGTGGCATTGGCATTCTGGGAGATGCCGGTCCAGCAATGATAGCTCAGCGCGGCCGAGTTCGCGATCAAATCCGCCGCTTTGGTGATCGCATCCGGCACAATGCCGGTGAGCGCCGCAACGCGCTCCGGTGTGTAAGGAGCGCAAGCCTGTGCATAGAGCGCAAACGCCGGCGTGCAGCGAACGGTCTCGCCGGCAATCGTCGGGGTAAACGTCGTGCTCAGCGCAAAGCGCCTAGCCTGCGCCAGCGTAATCGCCCGCGTCGTGTCGTAGCAAACCGGCTTGCCCTCCCCTTCGTCCCAGGCAACGTAGTCCGCGGGCTCGCCGGGAATGAGATCCGACCAACGTAGATAATCGCCCGTATCGTCGCGCACGAGCAGCGGCGCCGTGGTCCAGCAGCGAACAAACTCTTCGTCATAGCGGCTCTGCTCGATCAGGAGCCTGGCGAGCCCCAGCGCCAGAACTCCGTCGGTGCCGGGTTTGATGGCGAGCCATTGCTGCGCCGTTGCGGCAAAGCCGGAGCGCCGAGGATCAACTACAATCAACTTGGCGCCGCGCATCACCGCCTGCGAGATCGCCCAGGCGTGCGCCATCCAGGAATTGGCCGGATTGAATCCCCACAGCACGATCAGATCCGAACGGGCATAATCGGGCGGCGGGATGCCGTGGCCGAACGTGAAGCGATGCGCAAAGTCCTTTGGCCAGTTGCAGACCTCCGTGCCGTTGAGGACGTTGGGGCTCCCATACAGCCAGGCGAGCCGCTCCAGCCAATCGTAGCTGTCGATCAGCGCAGTGCCGCTCGGCGAGGAGAGCGCAAACGCCACCGTCTCGGCGCCATGTGCGGCACGCAGCGCGGTTAGCTTGTTGGCGATCTCATCGAGCGCCTGGTCCCAGCTAATCGGCTCCCAACCCGGATCGGCCGCCGATTTGGGTTTGGTTCGCCGCAACGGATGGGTGAGGCGCTTGGGGTCGTGAGCAATCTCCGGCGCGGCGCGCCCCTTCGCGCAGATCGCATTGCCGGTCGGATGACCGGGGAGCGCTTCGACGCGGATGAGACGGCCATCCTCAATCGTGTTGAGGGTGCCGCAGCGCGAGCGGCAGAGGGTGCAATAGCCGGGGACCTGAGTAGTGCTCATGCTGCACTCAGGTCGCGAGTGCGCGGGCGCGTCCGCGTCCGGCCAAGGTCCAGCCGATCGTGCCAAGCACGAACAGCCCGGTGACAAGCTTGAGGTCGGAGGGCGCAAGGCCCAGCGAGAGCGCAAGCGAGGTGAGCTGATAATAGACGAGGCAACCGATGACCGGCGCCAGCAGCTGCGCCGTGATGGTGCGGCGGCCAATGATGGCTTCGCCCAAAATGACGGAGGCGAGGCCATTTACCAGCAGGCCGAAGCCCATGCTGACATCGCCATAGCCCTGCAGCTGCGCCGACAGCGCACCGGCGAACGCCGTGATGGCATTGGCAAGGCCGAGACCGGCCACCGCGTAGCGCAGGTAATTGACCCCCAGCGCCGGCGCGAGCTGTGCATTGGCGCCGATGCCGCGCAGCGCTAGCCCGACCTCGGTGTGGAGCATCCACCACAGCAACAACAACACGACGGCGAGCAGTACGCCGAAGAATAAGATCTGTAGTGTCAAGTTTTGCGCAATGGCGTCGCTGATCCAGGTAAAGATATCGTTGAGCCCGAACGTCGCCACGTTTGGCTTGCCCATGATGCGCAAGTTGATGCTCCATAACATCGTGACGACAAGCACGCCGGCGAGCAGCGAGTGAATGCGAAACTTCAGATGAAACAGCGCCGTGGCTGCGCCGGCGCAGAACCCGGCGGCGACCGCGAGCGCGGTCGCGATCAGCGGGTGGATGCCCTGCACCAGCAGGATGGCGGCGACGCTGCCGCCGAGCGGGAACGCGCCTTCGGCCGTGATATCGGGAATGTTGACGATGCGGAACGGGATCATCACGCCGAGCGCAACGAAAGAATAGATGAGACCTTGCACCAGCGTGATCGGCACCAGGTTCCAGAAGCCGAGCAGAATCTGCATGGCGGCCTCACACCTCGCCCGGCAGGAGGATCTGCTCGTCCTCCTCACCGAACCGGCGGACCAGCTCCGGCGCGGTGAGTTTGCTCTTCTCGACGCCGGCAAGATCAAGCTTGATACGTCCCGCGTTCATCATCAATAACCGGCTGCCGCAGTCGAGCGCATGGCGCATGTTGTGCGTCACCATCAATGTGGTGAGCCGGTGCTCAGCGACGAGCCGGGTCGTCGCTTGCATGACGATGTCGGCGGTGCGCGGGTCGAGGGCCGCGGTGTGCTCATCGAGCAGCAGGATTTTCGGCTGCTGGATCGTCGCCATCACCAGGGCCAGCACTTGCCGCTGCCCGCCCGAGAGCGTGCCGGCCGCTGCTTGCAGACGGTTCTCCAACCCGAGCTCGAACGGGACGAGCAGGTCGCGAAACGCACTGCGCGCCTGTGCGGTGAGCGCAAGTTTGAACTTGCGGCCGACGCCGCGGCGCGACGCGAAGGCAAGGTTCTCCTCGATGGTCAGCGCCGGGGCGGTGCCGACCATGGGGTCCTGAAACACCCGGGCGACGAACCGTGCACGCCGATGCACCGGCATCGGCACGATATCGACGCCGTCGACCATGATACGCCCGCGCTCCGGCACGATCGAGCCGGCAACTGCGTTCAACAACGTCGTCTTGCCGGCGCCATTGGTGCCGATCACCACCAGGAACTCACGTTCGGCAATGCCGAAGCTCAAGTCATCGAGCGCGACGCGCTCGTCGGGCGTGCCGCGATGAAACCGCAGACTGAGATGCTCGATGGCAATCATCACCCCACAAGCTACTCGACAACGCAGTTGCAGGACTTCAACGAGTCCGGCAGCGTCAGGCCGAGCGCTTGCATGCGCTTGGCGCTGATGACCACCTCGCGATCATTCGGGCCGGCCCGCCAGACGGCAAGCTCGGACGGCTTCTTACCTTTGATAATAGCCGCCGCGAGCTTGCCCGCATTGGTGCCGACTTGGGGCCAGTCGACCGAATAGGCAGCGAGCATTTCGTGATTGCGCACCTTGCCGGGATCGCTGTTGAACACCGGAAGCTTGATGCGGTTCGCAGCCGAGGCGATGGCCGCACTCGCCGGCTGCAGCAGGCTTGATGCTGGCACAAAAACGGCGTCGACCTTGCCGTCCACCGATTGAACGCGTTGCGGAATGTCGTTGGCGTTGTCGACGCCAACCCGCACCAACGTCAGACCGTGACGCGGTGCGATCTGCTCGAGCGCGTCAGCGAAGGCGTTATCGCTGTCGTCGCCCGGATTGTAGAGAATGCCGAGGCGCTTCGCTTGCGGCAGGAGTTCCTTGATAAACTCGCAGGTGGCATCGAGATCTGGCATGTTTGACGCGCCGACCATCAACGGATCGCCGTGATCCCACGAGGCCAGCACCTTCGAGCGCACCGGGTCGGTCACCGGCGCGAACACGATCGGGAACTTGCGGTTGGCGAGCACTTGCTTGGCGGTCTGGGTGAGCGGGGTCGTGATCGTCAGCATCAAATCGGGATCGTGCGAGGCGAGCTTGTTGAGGAGTTGCGGCACCAACGTGCGGTCGAAATTGACGTGGTCCTCATCGAATTGCGCGTTGATGCCCGCCGCCAGGATCGCCGCCTTGAAATTATCGGCCAAAAGCCGAAGCTGCGGGTGCGGGCCGAAATTGGCGATGGCAATTTTCACCGGCGGGCCCTGGGGGGCGGGAGCCGGTTGCGCGGACGCCGAGGCGCAGGCAAGACCGAGGAAACAGAGGATCGCCCGCAGATGCAACGTGAGCTTCATTTGACCTCCTGTAGCCCCGGCGAATGAACTAATACGTTTACGTAATATTTCGGAGTACGATGTGGCCGTCAAGCTGATCCGACCCGACGGTGCTCACACCCGCAGCCCTCATCCTGAGGAGCACGCGCTTGCGCGTGTGTCTCGAAGGATGGCCACAAAGAATGTCCTCGCCTTTGGCCATCCTTCGAGACGCCTTGGGCTACCGGCCAAGGCTCCTCAGGATGAGGGCTCCCAAGTGTGAACCGTTATCGCCGCGATGCGGTTACGTCAGCACAAACCGTGAGCAATCCATGCACCACAAGCTCCTGCACGAATCATCCGGCCAGCGCAGCTGGGCGCTGGTGCTGCAAACCGGCGAAGAGGCTATGGCCTGCCTCCAGCAATTTGCCAAGGCACAGCAGATTTTTGCCGCACAGATCACCGGCATCGGCGCATTCAGCAATATTGTTCTTCAGTACTTCGATTGGCAGACGAAGAAATACAAGCGCATTCCGGTGAATGAGCAAGTCGAGGTTGCTTCACTCATCGGCGACATCGCGGAGGGGTCTCCGGGTTCGCCTGCCCTGCATGTTCATCTGGTCGTCGGGCGCCATGATGGGACCGCGATGGCGGGGCATCTCGGCGAAGGTCAGGTGCGGCCCACCCTCGAACTGATGATCACCGAAAGCCCGGCCCATCTGCGCAAGAAAAAGGATCCGGTCTCAAGGCTTGCGCTCATTGCGCCACAGGCCTGAGCGGCATGAGCTTGCCGGGTTACCCGGCCCGATCACGGTGGTGTTATGCGGCCGTTGCTTTCGCCATAGAAGATTTGAACGCCGCTGGGCGGATCGCAGGATAGTCTTGCTGCGTTTCCTACACCGTCAGCACGCGTTTCCTATTCCCATCCAGTCGCCAAGCAGGGCGAGCAAGGCGAAGCACCATGAGCGCCGAATCTGGTTGTGGCATCGCCATCATGGCGAAGGCATCGATCCCTGGGCGCGCCAAGACCCGCCTGGTGCCGCCGCTGACTTTCGCGGAGGCGGCGGACTTCAACACTGCATTCCTCAAGGACGTCGTCGCCAATATCGCGGCGGCGGCGCGCGAGGCTCCGATCCGCGGCTACGCAGCCTACGGGCCGCCGGAGACTGTCGCGTTCTTCACCTCCACGCTTATGTCGTCTGTCGGACTGATCGAGGCTTGGCACCCGAATTTCGGCGACTGCCTGTTGACCGCGATTGAAGCTATGTTTGACCGCGGCCACAGCGCCGCCGTCGTGCTCAATTCCGACAGCCCCACCCTGCCGACCGCGCTTCTGACTGAAACCGCCCGTCTGCTCGCATGCGCAGGCGACTGCGCCGTGCTCGGCCCCTCGCGTGATGGCGGCTACTATTTGCTGGGGCTGAAGACACCGTATCGGCGCTTATTCGAGGATGTCGCCTGGAGCACCGAGCAAGTCGCGGAGCAGACGCGTGCGCGCGCTGCGGAGATCGGCTTGCCGGTGCACGTCCTGCCCGAGTGGTACGACGTCGACGATGCGCAATCATTGCAGCTGTTGCGTTCCGAACTCGACGGGGTCGCCATTGTCGATCCGGATCTCCAACCTCACACGGCAGTTCATTCCAGCGCCCTGATGCGCCGCCTGTTGGACCAGACTGACCTTGCGATGCGGCTCGAGATTGCCTGTACGCCGGCCCTGCAGCGAGCCGCCGAATGAGCACCGCCACCCACGCACCGCACCGCTATTTCGAGCGTGTCGCAGCACGCGCGACCGCCGCCGAGCAGGACCCGATCTGCGTCTATCTGGAAACGACCAACCGCTGCAATCTGCTGTGCACCACCTGCCCGCGCACCTATGAGGAACTCGAGCCCCCAGCTGACATGAGCTGGGATTTGTTCCGGCGCATCGTCGATCAGTTGCCGCGCATCGAGCGCGCGGTGCTGCACGGCATCGGCGAGCCGATGCTGGTGAAAAACTTGCCGCGGATGGTGCGTTACCTGAAGGACCGCGGCACCTATGTATTGTTCAACACCAACGGCACTGTGCTCAACGAGAAGAACGGCTGCGCTCTGATCGATGCGGGGCTCGACGAGCTGCGCGTCTCGCTCGACGCCGCCAGCGCCCAATCCTACCAGGCGATCCGCGGGAAAAACTATTTCAATCGCATCCTCAAGAACGTGCGTGCGTTCCGCGCCCTGCAGGAGCGGCTCGGCAGCGAGCGCCCGCGCGTGTCGGCCTGGCTGACCGGCCTGAAGGAAACCATCGCCGAATTGCCGGACTTCGTGCGGGTCGCCGCCGAGATCGGCGTCAAGGAGGTCTACCTGCAGCGGCTGGTCTTCTTCGAGGACGACGCGATCGGCCATGCACGTCCGGATCAGGCGCTCTATGAACGGATGACCCGGGATGAAGCGCATTATCTCGACGAGGCAACTGCGCTCGCGGGTTCGCTCGGTCTCAGCTTCAGCGCATCGGGCGCGGTCTCCGAACCCGGCCTCAGCCTCAAACGACCGGAGGATGGATCACCTTGGTCCATGTGCCGGCGTCCATGGACCGTGATGTATTTCACCGCTAACGGACGCGCGCTCCCCTGCTGCATCGCACCGTTCGCACAACGCGGCTACGAGCATTACACGCTGGGCGACGCCACGCAGCAGACCCTGCAGGAGATCTGGAACGGGCCGGCCTATCAGTCATTCCGCGAAGGGCTGCTGTCCGAACACCCGCCCGCCGCGTGTGCCAACTGCGGCCTGCGCTGGAGCCTGTGAGCACCATGCGCGCCGGCCAAGTGGTCGTGGTCATCCCGACGCTCAACGAGCAGGACTCGATCGGAAGCGCCGTGCGGTCCATTCCGCGGCCACCGGTCGATCGAATTCTTGTTGCTGATGGTCCGAGCACCGATGCAACGGCTGCGCGCGCCATGGAGGCCGGCGCCGAGGTCATCAAGGCCAGGCGCGGCTACGGGCGGGCGTGCGCGGCGGCGATCGAAGCCGCGCCAGAGGCCGAGATCATCGTATTCATGGATGGCGATGGCGCGGACGATCCGGCTTGCATTCCCGATTTGATCGCGCCCATCCGCGCCGGCACGCATGATTTCGTGATCGGCTCACGCGTCACCGGCGCGCGCGAGCCCGGCAGCATGGCTTGGCATCAGGTCGCCGCCGGACGTTTCGCGGGAGCCTTGCTCCGCGTTCTTTATGGTGTGCACTACACCGACATGTGTGCGTTTCGGGCGATCCGTCGCGAGCAATTGCTGCGCCTGCATATGCGCGAGATGACCTATGGGTGGAATATCGAGATGCAAATGCGCGCCGCGCGCGCCGGCCTGCGCATCCTCGAGATCCCGGTTCCATATCGACGGCGCAGCGGCGGTACGTCCAAGGTGGCTGGCAGCTTATCGGGTACCATGCGGGCGGCGACGCGCATCGTCGCGACCATCGCCCGGATTGCTGCCGACCGACAATCAGACCGAATCCCGCCCATGCGCGAGCGCGATGCATGAACAAGATCGAACGAATTGCTGACAATGATCTGTGCAGCCCGCACGATATCGGCGATACACCCTTGCTGGCGCGCCGCGACTACGATGCGCCGTCGGTATTTCTCCCCGAGAGCCTGCTGCGCGAGGCCCGGCGGCAAAAAGGACTGATTGAGAACGCGGTCCCGCCGGTGTGTGTGCTCGATCCGGACGGCGACTTGGTCGACCATGTTCGGGCCGACTACGGCGCCGCCCGATCCGCGCATTGGGCCTGCTATCACACACAGATGTGGGAGTGGCAAAACGCTGCGGCGCGCTGTGGCATTGTCGGCGCGGTGGTTGGCGGCCCATTCGCGGTGCTGGTCGCGGAGCAATTGTTTGCCTCCGGCTGCGAGCTGCTGATCAGCATCACGTCGGCCGGCCAGATCGCCGATCTCGGGCCACCGCCCTACTATATCCTGATCGACCGTGCGTTGCGCGACGAAGGCACGAGCCATCACTATCTCGCGCCATCTGCCTACGCGCACGCAGATCCGGCCTTGATGGCGCTGGCGCAGGCGGCGCTGGGCGAGGTCCGGACCAAGGTTTACATCGGTCCGACGTGGACCACCGATGCGCCATTCCGGGAGACCGAATCGACCATTGCGGCACGCCGGGCCGAGGGAATCCTTGCGGTGGAGATGGAAAGCGCCGCGCTCTACGCCTTTGCGGCCGCGCGCCGCCGGCGCGTAATCTGCGTGGCGCATGTGTCGAACCAGCTCGGCCAAGTCGAGGGCGATTTCGAGAAGGGCGAGGCTAACGGCGCGCGCGGCTCAGCGGCGCTGGTGCAGGCGATCGCGGAAGGATTTGTGGCACGCCGTCAAACGCTGCAAAAATGAATGACGTCCGCCTGAGGAACTCGCGCGCGTTAGCGCGCGAGTGTCACGAAGGACGGCGCCAGGCGCTCTTTCCTTCCAAACGATCACGGCCTCTCCGGATCAGGTTCGGGAGACGGGTGCGGCGTTCCTCAACATGATCTCCATCTTCAACGTCGTCCTCTGCGCGGTCCTCGCCGTCTTGTTCTGGACCTGCATCGGTTTTGCCCTCGGCCAGCGCATCTTTCCGCAGGCACTGGCGTTGCCACTCGCACCCACGCTGGGCTGGGCAGTTCAGAACGCATTAGCACTGCCGGTGTTTTTTCTCCTGCGCTTTTCGCAGACGAATATCGCGGTCATGGCCATCCTGGCCATCGGCATCAGCCTCGCCGCGATTTGGCGTGATGCGGCGCGCCAACCAACAACAGCATTGCCATGGTGGGCTTATGCAATCGCGGCGGTGCTGGCGCTCGCACCGACACTGGCGATCCTGCCCAAGGGCACAATCGGCGACGGCGTGGCGCTCGCCGGACCGATGTTCGATCACGCCAAGCTCGCGATGATCGACGACATGGCACGCATGGGCTTGCCGCCCGGCAATCCATTCTTCGGCGAGTCCGGCGACCGGCTCCCCTACTACTATCTCTGGTACTTCGGCGCTGCCCAGTTCGCCCGCGGCCTCGGCATCAGCGGTTGGGAAGCCGATGCGGCAATGACCTGGTTTTCAGCATTTGCGTCGCTCACGTTGATGATGGGCCTTGCCACTTGGTTTGCAGGACGTGCCGCCGCTGCTTTCTGGATCGGGCTTCTGGCGCTGGGCGGATCGTTGCGCTTTCCGCTTTGGCTGCTCCTCGGCACCGAACGCGTCAACGAATTGCTGTTACCGGCGACCGGCCTCGCCGGGTGGCTCTTCCAGGCAAGTTGGGTGCCGCAACACCTCACGGCGGCCGCGTCTGCTGTCGTGGCAATCTTTTTGATTGGGCGATTGGAGACCGACCTGAAAGAGGGCGCAGCCTTCGGGCATCGACGGCTCCTGCCGGCCGCAGCCCTGGTGTTGGTCGTCGTCGCAGGCTTTGAAAGCTCGACCTGGATCGGTGGTGTCACACTGGCCGTCGCCGCACCGGCGGCAGGCCTCGTGCGCCTGGCGCAGCTGGCGCCTGAGAGGCGTCTTGCCTTTATCGGCACCTGCATGATTGCTGCCGCGCTGGCTGCCCTGGTCGCTTTTCCATTCTTGCACGACCAATGGATCGCAACTTCGGTACGCCAGAGCGGGTTTCCGATTGGGATCGAGCCCTATGAAGTGCTGGGACCGCTATTCCCCGCTTCCGTGCGCCGGTTTCTTGATGTTCCGGCGTTCTGGGTCGTCCTGCTGGTGATCGAATTCCCGGCGCTCGTGATCGCTGGGACAATCGCCTTGGCGCGCTCAGTCCGAGCCGAACCGGATCAACAACTCAGAGCAATGGCCGCGATTTTCTCAGCGCTCACACTGGCGAGCCTCGTCGTCACCTGGCTCGTGACCAGTCGGCTGGGTGAACATAATGATCTCGGCTGGCGGGCCGTTCTTCCCGCGATTTTCGTGTTGATGGTGTTCGCCGGGGTCGGGCTCGCGCGCTGGATCGCCCAACGAGCCTACGTGGCGGCCGGCGCTGCCCTTCTGGGTCTCCTGCTTGCGCTTCCCGATGGAATCAAGCTGATCGCCGCCAATGCGATGAGCCGCCCGGCGCCGTCGGCACACGCGTTCGCGCAGGCGCCGGAACTGTGGGCGGCCGTGCGCGCGCACACTGCGCCCGGCGAGCGGGTTGCCAACAACCCGCTCTATCTCGCCGACGTCACGCCGTGGCCGGTCAATATTTCCTGGGCGCTGCTGGCGAACCGCAGGTCTTGCTTTGCCGGTCGCGAGCTCACCCTCGCTTATGTGCCGCTGCCCGATGCCCGCCGCGAGGAGATCAACGCGAAGTTCATTCGCGTGTTTGCCGGCCAGGGCTCGGCCGAGGATGTGCGTGACCTCGCCCAAACATTCCATTGCCGGGTTGTTGTTGTGACCCCATCGGACGGCGCTTGGCGTAATGATCCCTTCCAGGCAACTCCTATCTTCCATCTGGTCGATATGAGGCCGGACCGGTGGAAAATCTACCGGGCAAAAGACACCGAGCCGTAGGGTGGGCATCGCGCCAGCTGCGCCCTTGCCATTTCGCACCGACACGATTGCGCGATGCCCACGCTGTAACCTGTTTGTACGTGCGACTGCGTGGGCATTGCGCCCGGGGGGCTTCAGTTTGGACAGCGCTGAGCAGGCGCAATGCCCACCCTACTACAACTCATAGGAATCAGATCCCGGCGAACCAGTTGAAGCCCTGCTTGCTCCAGAACGTTTCCTGGAAATCATTGGTCACCTCGATGCCGGTGACCCACTTGGCGTTCTTGAATCCGAGCTTGGTCGCCGTGCGCAGGCGCAGCGGAAATCCGAATGGATCTGTGATCGGGTCGCCGGCGTATTTGGTCGCCAGCATGGTTTGCGCATGCAGCGCCGAGGGCATGTCGAGGCTCTCGGTGTAATCATCGGCGCAGCGGAAGAACACATATTTGGCGGTTAGATCGGCGCCGACGCGCTCCAGGAACTGGCGCAGGTTCACGCCCGACCACTGGCCGATATAGTCCCAGCCCTCGACGCAGATATGGCGGATGATCATGCTCTGCTCGGGTAGTTGCGCGAGCTGCTGCGCGGTCCAAGGCCGCTTGTCGGCAATGAGGCCGGAGAGCTCGAGCTTCCAAGTCGAACCATCGACAGGTTTGACGTCTTCCACATCATAATGCGCGTTGAAGCGCGGTGGCTTCACCACGTCGGCCTCGGAATAGGTCGGCGCCAGGTGGTCCGGCCGGAAAATAAATTCTTGGACCTTGTCGTTCCAGCCCGACACCGCGCGCAGGAAATTCTGCACCGGACCCGTTTCCCCGACATCGCAACCGGTCAGCAACGAGAGCGCCCCGAGACTCAAGGTGCCGCGCAGCACTTTGCGCCGGTCGATTCTCTCGATCAGCGCCTTGTGCTCGCGCAGGATCGACTGATCGATGCCGCCCTTGGGCCGGAACAGCGAGCGCCGGGGAGAACGGATGCCGCTCATGATGCCTTCGCCTTCATCTCATTGATCGCGGGACCGCCCGTCACCATGGCGACCAGTGTCCGCGGCACCAAAAGTGCGAGCGTGACATGAACGATGAGGAACAGCACGATCGCGCTCATGCACAGGAAATGGATGATCCGCACGGTCTGGAAGCCACCCAGCAGCGCAGTCAGCTCGGAGAACTGGATCGGTTTCCACAGCACCAGGCCGGTGATTACGATCACCACGCCGACCAGCAGAATGCCGACATAGAGCAGCCGCTGGACGGCGTTGTAATGTGTGGGATCATCATGCGCGAGCCTGAAATGTACGGCGTCGTACATGTCCTTGAGGAGCTCGCGCCAGCGAATGGGAAAGAGCATGCGCCGGAACCGGCCGGTGACCAAGCCGTAGGTCATATAAGCGATGCCATTGAGCGCCAGGATCCACATGCCGAAAAAGTGCCATTGCAGGCCGTGCTGCGCCCAGTGCCCCAACGTCAGCGCGTCGGGAAAATGCAGCCAGCCCAAGATCACGTCATCATTGTAGATCTTCCAGCCGCTGCTGATCATGATCAACATAGCGATGGCATTGACCCAATGCATGATCCGCAGGGGCAGCGGGTGCAGACGGCGCACATGCATCTCGGCCGGACGTGTGCTCTGCATCGCGGGCTCCCGATCGCCACCCTGTGTTGATGCAGCCAGCCTATGGATGATGCGGGGCTTTATCAATCATTCGATGCATAAACTTCCCGTGTGGCCGGCTGTAATATTTGCTGACGGTTTCGTGTACTGACACGAGACCGTGTGCATGAAAGAACGGCGCCCATGCGCAAAACAGGGATAAGGTCGGCTGTGGCGGCGGTCGCGCTGCTCGCGAGCGTGCTAGGCGCCGCACGGGCCGATGAGACGCCGGAAGAGCGCTTTCAGCGCCGAATGCCGCAGCCGGTTTTGGTCGGCGATTTGATCGGCCTGCCGGTGCTGGACGACAATCAATCGACCCTCGGCTACGTCCGCCAGGTCGTGCGCACATCGGCCGGCAAGATCGACTTGATCGTCTCCTACAGCCCTTGGTTCGGCTGGTTCGGCCACCCGGTCGCGGTACCGATCGGGTCCGTCGGCATCTTCGGACGCAACATTGCATCGCTCGACATGTCGCGGCAGGATTTCGCCGCGGCGCCGACCTGGTCCGGCGCCGGCGCGCAGCCGATCCCGGCGACCGAGACGATCCGGATCGGCCTGACGCGGCATTGATCAAGGGGTCCGGCGTGAGCCGGCGCGACGGGAGGCTCTGCATGAACGACATGTCCTCCGGGGCACAGGCGCATCCGGCCGTTGAGGCGTTCCGCCGCGCGCGGCGCGGACAGGTCGTGCTGGTGTTGCAGGGCGGCGGCGCGCTCGGCGCCTACCAGGTGGGGGTCTATCAAGCCCTGCACGAGGCCCATATCGAGCCCGACTGGATCATCGGCACGTCCATCGGCGCGATCAATGCAGCCATCATTGCCGGCAATCCGTGGGCGCGCCGACTTGAGCGCCTTGAGGAATTCTGGGCGAGTGTGGAGCGGCGCCATCCTTGGAGCAGTTGGCCGGCCTGGACCGGACTTCCCGATCAGCTCTCCTATTGGGCGACGATCGCCTCCGGCATTCCGAGCTTCTTCGCCCCGAACCTGGCTGCATTCTACGGCTCCAGGACCCCGCTCGGAGTCGATCACGCTGGCTACTACTCGACCGCGCCGCTGCGCGAGACCCTGCTGCGGCTCGTTGATTTCAAGTGCATGGCCGAATTTGGTCCCCGCCTCACCGTCGGCGCCGCCAACGTGCGAACCTCGCGCATGTGCTACTTCGACAGCCGCGAGATGCCGATCCGGGTCGAGCACATCATGGCCTCCGGCGCCCTGCCGCCGGCGTTTCCGGCCGTGTGCATCGATGGCGAGCACTATTGGGACGGTGGGATTCTCTCCAACACGCCGACCGAAGTAATCTTTGACGACAACCCGCGCAAAAGCTCGTTGATCTTCGCGGTTCATCTCTGGAACCCGTCCGGACCCGTGCCGAGCACGATCTGGGACGTTCTCAACCGCCAGAAGGACGTGCAGTATTCGAGCCGCATCGCGAGTCACATCACCAAGCAACAACAAACGCACCGGCTGCGCCACGTCATCAATCAACTCCTGGCGCACGTTCCCGAGGAGGCACGGGCCAGCGATGCCGTGCGAGAGCTCGCGAGCTACGGCTGCGCCACCCAGATGCACGTAATGCAGTTGCTCGCGCCCCGGCTCGACGCCGAGAGCCACATCAAGGACGTCGACTTCTCACCGTCCGGAATCCAGATGCGCCGCACCGCCGGCTACAACGCCGCCAA
>JAFAXD010000595.1 GCA_019241285.1 Xanthobacteraceae bacterium
CGATGCCATCGCGTATGGCGTCGATCGTGCTCAAGAACCTCAGCCGCAAGCCAGGCGCGGATGGCGCCGTTTCAACCTTGATCGCGCCGGTCACAAAGCCAGTTGCGCCGATGCGCTGGAAGTAGAGGTCGCGCGCGAAATCATATCAGCCGGGACGAAACGGCGGCGGTGGCGGATTGAGCCGCGCTTTCAGGCGCACGAAGGAACCGACAGCCGGCGCGGCGCCGCGGCGAACCGACAAGCGCACGCGTTCCAGGGTGAAATCAACACGGTCGCCGTCCATGTCGACAACTTTGACGACAATCCGATCGGTCCGCTCCCGCTCCTCGCGCGTTTCGATGAATCCGGTGATGCTGGCCCCATAGAGCGCGCGCTCCAGGATTGGATGTGCAATGAGCGCAGTCTTCAAAGTGGCGACCGCAAACCCGATGGCTGCCGCGCCGATCAGCACCAGCGCGGCAAACGCGATCGCCCGGCGGCGCGCGACGAAACCGGCAACCACGAATGCGCCAGCAAGCAACAGCGCGGCGATCCAGGACGGCTCGCGCTCAGCCGTGAAATAGACCGCGATCCCGATACCGAATGCGACCGGGATCCAAGGCACCAATCGGCCTGCCCCTGCTTCGGCAATGGCCGCGGCCCGGAACGCCTCGACGAAGCGCTGCGCGAGCACATCGAGCGCAGGCAACCGGATGACGCCGGCAAGCGCTCGCGCGCGGCCTTGCGGCCACGTGCGTGCACGCTCCCTCGCCGTGCCCCTGTCCATCGCGCGGTCCCTTCGCGCGTACGCTGGTCCCGCCTAACGGTAACGTGTGGCGCGTGCCGCCGATAGCCTTCTCGCCGGTGCGCTCCTGCGCGTGCATCACATCGCCCGGGTCGGAAAAGAGAACGGGTCGGGTCGCGATCCTCCGCCGTGCGCGCGGCGGCTCAGATGCTCGCGATGTAAAATTTTGTAAATTCCATTGCGCTGAGAACAGCGGATACGGATTGTTCCAGGGTCCCGATCGTCCCCTACCCAGGAAGAAAGGGATATCTTTGGTCCGCCGGCCGCGCCCCTACAACGCCGGCGGACCATCCTTCGTTTGATCGGACCCGACAACTGTTTTTGCGGTCACCTCAGTAGCGGCCATCTCATCACTTCGCGTCGGGCCTATTCACATACAGGATGTAATAGTGGGGGTCGGCCCACCCCTTGACCTTCCCATCCGTGATGGCGAGTGCGCCGTCTACGAAGTCTACCGACTTGAGATTCTCGGAGGCGACAAACGGACACTCGTCCTTTTGCGCTACGCTCGCCAAGATCTCCACATTCAGCCCAACGCCGGATTGTTGAATGACCATCAGGTCGCCCCACAAGCCTCTGGCGATAACTGGAGATCGACACAAGAACATGCCCGCGTCGGCAGCGAACGCAGGGGTGAACATGATCATGGCGACCAAGGCGGCGGCAGGCCATCGCCGACGAATGTTGCTGAGCGTCATGGGCAGTCAGCCCGGCTCCATGCCTTTGGCTTTGATCACCGCAATCGCAGCCGGAGTTGGTGCTGACTCACAATTGGCCGCTGGGGGGTTTTGAGGTAAGCGCCTTCAGGTGATCTTCGTAGACTGCTTGCAAAGCGTAGAAAGGTCTCAAGCGTGACCTCCGCATTGTGGATAGGTTGGCCTTGAGCCTTCAGGCTTTTGATAAGGTCTTCCTGCGCGGCGATTAGTCTGCGTCCCTCAGTGACGCGCTGTTTCACCTGATCGAGCTCGTTCTCCATAGCTGCAACATTGTGACTCAATTTGCTGATGATTGCTTGCTGCGGGTCATGGACGGCAAGTTCGTCGCTTACTACCGGGTCTCGACCGACCATCAGGGCATTGATGGCAATGGCATTTTGGGCCAGCGTCGCGCTGTTGAGGATTATCTCAACGGTGGCCGCTGGAAGCTGATTGCCGAGTTCACCGAGGTTGAGAGCGGCAAGCGCAACGATCGGCCCGAACTCGAACGGGCGCTGGCGGCCTGCAAGAAGCACCGGGCCAAGCTGGTGATTGCCAAGCTCGATCGGCTGTCTCGCAACGTCCATTTCATCAGCGGCCTGATGGAGCGGAAAATCGATTTCGTCGCCTGTGACATGCCGAACGCCAATGCGTTCATGATCAACGTCTACGCGGCGGTGGCACAGGAAGAGCGACGGATGATCTCTGAGCGCACCAAGGCGGGCCTTAAGGCGGCCAAGGAACGCGGCGTTGTGCTGGGCGGCCCTAAGCTGGCCTCGATCAATTCAACGCGCCAGGAGGCTGCTGTGAGTCGTGCGCAGGCCATTGCGCCTGTGCTGGCCGAATTGGCCGGCTATCGGCTCACGCAGCGGCTGCCGAACTCAACGCGCGCCAGGTGCCGCCGCCAACGGGACGGCCATGGTCGGCAAAGACGGTCATCCGGGCCAGGGCGAGGTTGTGATGCCCCGCTGGCGAGTCGATTATCTCGGCAAAAAAGGCTCACACCTGGGCCAGGTTGAGGCAGCAAACGAACACGAGGCCATCGAGAAAGCGGCGGCGCAATTCAACATCACGCTTGCTCGGCAGAATAAGCTCGTTGTCACGAAGATTGATGAGCGGAAATCTGGGAAATAAAGGGCCCTGGACTAGGCCGCGGACTAGCCAGGGCTGAGGCAAGCCAAATTATCCAGTGCACAGCCTTTCGTCAGGCCGTCTCAATGGTCCCGCACGGTCCGCACCCAGGCTGTCCTGATAGTCTCTCACAACAAACACGACCGGCAAGATTATCTCCCGATATAGGGCATGGCGATCGTGCGCATTCTCCATGGTTGCGGTGCCCATGGTGGCTGGAAAGCCCGGACGAGGGGCTTGCCCTTTGACCGGTCAAAAGTTTCTAAAAACATCCTGTGTTTGCGGATAAAACAGCAGGGTCGCGGAGTTGTGGTGATGCCTCACCGGCTTGTGAATGGACGCGGCTGATGCGATCGAAGCAGAACCCAAGATCAAAGCAGCGGCCAAGATGCTTGAGATTTTCGTTATCATGCTGTGCTCCTCTGGTTAGTGATGTGCTCGATCGGGATTTCGCTTGGCCTCGACCATCCGTTACGCCCACCGGTGTCACGTCTTCGTGAGCCGGATTTCCGATTGAGGCCTGGAAGGAAGTCGCCCGCCTGAGCGCAATGCTTAGGCGGCATATCGGGCCGTATCGTCCCAGCCTGAGCAGCGGCGAGGCTAAATTCCGGCGATAAGGGAACTGTACGGCCGTAGAGCACCTCGCGGTGGTGTTCTAGAATTTTGCTGACACCGAAACACCCACCCGGCCCACCGACGCTGGCGAACATGTACGAGGAAAGCGGCGCCGATGTCAGCATGAGTTGATTGGCGCCGACCTAGCAGGCTCACCACATTATCCGTACCGGAGGGATCGCCTGGGGAGGCGTCCCATGTTGTACAATTTGCTAGTCGCCCCTGCACTCATTGCCATCATTTTCGGAATTCTCTGCTGGGACGCCCGCGTAGGGCTCACTGCTGGAGCGTTAACGCTCTGCGTTGAAATCGCGGGGATCGCCTATTTCTTCGCTGCAGTCCTTTCGCGCTAATGCACTGAAGTCTCGATTGCCGTTCTGATGCCCCGCGCTGATTGTCCGCGAGCCCGGGCTTAGCTCAGCGTTGCTTCGGCGCCGGTTTGGGGTAATCGACGCGCTTGCCTTTGACCGCGTCTAGACACTCGGCATAGGTATCGAGAATCCATTCCCGATAAGCAGCGGAAAGCGCGGGGGCATTTTTCTTCTCTGCGTTCCCACGGCCATCAGCAACTTGTATGCGACTTCTTCCGGCGTGTTGTCCGACATTCCCAATACTCCCGTGTTTGCCGCGACATTCGTTAAGCAGTAAGCATCACGGCAAAATCACGGGCCGGTCACCTACTCGAATTCCCATGGTCCTCGCGGTGGCGGTATGAGCAGCTCGGCGAGTTTGGCAATGCCTGCTGCCATTCGGAGCAAGGCCCTTGCGGTCTTGGTTATAATGCGGCGGACGCCCCAGGTCGAAATAGCTCATGTCACTACCCCAAAACGTGCGCGAAACGCGGAGCGATGCTCCGCTTAAGCACTATATCATGGGGCGCGGCAACTGGCGCTTGGTTTCTGTGCTCGCCTGAATTGTTGGCACTCGTGGAACATAATTTCAAATTCAAACACTTATTGATTTGCCAGGAACTATGTATGCGGGGGTGCCAGCAATGATGGCTGGTTTGGCGGCGGCTCGGTGGTCGATGTCGCGCCGCCAGGGCCATCACCTGCCGTGATGAAGCATGCTGCCGCGTATTGGCCGAGCAATGCGAGGTTGGTGGCCTGGGTATCGAGCTTCGATCCGTTCGTGCCGCTCGCGGCTTGCGCCAATGCCGGTGCGATATCGTCGTGGCCAGGCTTCATGTCAGCAAAATGAAACGGATCAGGCGTAAGGCGCTCGACGAACCCGTGGGTTCCCGTGCTGTCGGTAAAGGTCCCCGCTATTTGGCCGCGATTGTTGATGTCCACCACAGGTGCGAGCGTTGCGGGTTGCGTGAACGCCTGCGCGAATGTTTCGGGAGGGCTGACTGGGACACCAATGTTGGTAAAGGTACCGCGCGTATCGAGAAAATAGTGGGTTGCCACCGCGTCCGCGCCGTAGACCCCGACGATCTGACCGCGGTCGTTGATGCCAGAGGCTTCAGTAAATGCAGCGCCGGGGGGATCGATTGTTGTAAAAGTGCCGTTGGTGTCTAGGAAGCCGTGGGCGAGCAATCCGTTGGGTGGCGGCCCACCCATCCCGCGATCTTCGAAGAAGAGCCCATCGATCTGGCCACGATCGTTGATCCCAAGCGGGAGAAGCGGGGGGCCGTTGGTCGTGCCCGGCAATTCGAGCGTTGTGAAACTCCCATTGGTATCGACGAACCCGTGAGGCCCCGTGCTGTCCTCATAGACCCCAACGAACTGACCGCGGTCGTTGATGCCCGTGATGTCAGTGGCGCTGGCGCCGGGGACGTCAATTGTTTTGAAAGTGCCGTTGGTGTCCAGGAAGCCATGCTGGCCGGTGCTGTCACTGTAAAATCCGACGATCTGACCGCGGTCGTTGATGCCGGAGGCTTCAGCAGATGTGGCGCCGGGGGGATCGATCGTTGTGAAGCGGCCATTGGTATCGAGGTATCCGTGAGATTCACCGGTGCTATCAACATAGGTGCCAACGATCTGACCGCGGTCATTGATACCGGCTGATGTCGTAAGGCTCGCGCCCGGCACGTCGATCGTGGTGAACTTTGAATGGGCCGTCGGCGTGTCATCGGTGGCGAATTTGAACGTGTCGTGCATCTTGCGCCTCGCTGTTAGGTCTCACCAAAACGGCGCGTCGTTGCCTCCTCACTTCCTCATCCCGTGCTTGCGAATGACTATCTTGTCGGCGTGACCAAAGCATGACCAACGCGATTGCGCTCGACGTCGTTGATCATGTGGTGCGCTCCCAGCTCTTGCTCATCCGCCCGGTGGGTCTTCCTGGTCAAGCGGGTGCAAGCGGCGGTGCTCTAGCGCAGCCAATCGCCTTTCCATGGCTTTTGCCAAGATATGGAGAGCCGCCTCTGCGTGATGGTTGGCTCCGACGAGTGGAATCGCTTTGCGAAGACGCTTAATCGTCGCTCGAAGCCACGGCTCTTCATCCTCGATGTTCATCGGCTGAGATTATGCCTCGCGCAGACAATAGGAAGGCCGCCCACGCCAAAAGGCATCATCGTATTTGATCAACCTTCCCCCAGCACGCGGTAGACGGAAGCACGTCCGATTCCGAGCTTGCGGGCGATCGGTTGCACCGACCTTCTGGTGCTTTGAGATCCATCACCTTTGGATCGATCGAACGCTTGCGCCCCTCATTCTGACGACCCTGATCGCGTTTGCAGAGCAAATGTGGCTTGCGATGGGGTTTGTCCCCGACCAACCGAAATAGTTGAGCATTTTTATGCGGTGCCGATCACAGCCCGTGAACGGCGGGAAACTGTTAGCCCTGAAAATAGAAAAGCCCCGCTTTGGCGGGGCTTTTTCCATGCTCAACCTTGGAAACTAGCAACGAGGTGCGATCATCCCACATTCCCCCTTTCATCAGCTCGGTATTGCGGTCCGTTCTCTCGCTGAGCCGCCCACTTCACGCACAACCGCCTTAAAGGGGCATAGTCGCGATTCATGTCGAACCGAAGCCTTTGACCGATATCCTCGGTAAGATATTCCCTCGAGTGCTTTAAAACAACCGACTCCATGTGATCAAACGCGACGGCATCGATGTAGATACCATCGCGCGGTCCCTTCGCGCGTACGCTGGTCCCGCCCAACGGTAACCCGTGGCGCGTGCCGCGGATAGCCTCCTCTCGGGTGCGCCCCTGCGCGTTGCACCCATTTCATCACTTCGCGTCGGGCCTATTCACATAGAGGATGTAATAGTGGGGGTCGGCCCAACCCTTGACCTTGCCATCCGTGATAGCGAGTGCGCCGTCTACAAAATCGATCGGCTTGAGATTCTCGGAGGCGACAAACGGACACTCGTCCTTTTGAGCAACGCTCGCCAAGATCTCCACATTCAACCCAACGCCGGATTGTTGAATGACCATCAGGTCGCCCCACAAGCCGCTGGCGATAACTGGAGATCGACATAAGAACATGCCCGCGTCGGCAGCGAACGCAGGGGTGAACATGATCATGGCGACCAAGGCGGCGGCAGGCCATCGCCGACGAATGTTGCTGAGCGTCATGGGCAGTCAGCCCGGCTCCATAAACTATCAGGCCGGACGGAGCCCACCACGAGATTTGGCGCAGGTCAAACAGGGAGTGACAAGAAGCAGACCTAGCCCATCGTGGGACTTGTCTTGGGCGCAGAACCAATCCGAAACTGGCGAGTTAAGCGCTTCATGAGCAGAGCTTTCGTTAAGAACACGGATGAAGCGACGGACGAGCTTCCGGATCGGCCGATTTCGCCGCAGCCAAATATCGTAACCGCCGAGGGGCTTGCGGCTATCGAAGCCAATGTGGCGCGCTTTCAGGATGAATATGCGCGTGCTCAAACTCAGAACGACCGGCCGGCGCTGGCGGCCGCCTCACGCGAACTGCGCTATTGGAGTTCGCGGATGGCGTCCGCACAGCTCGCGCCGATGCCGGCGGACACAGGCCAGGTTCAATTCGGCTGCCAGGTGACCATTCTGCGACACGACGGGCGGCAACAGACCTATCGCATTGTTGGTGAAGACGAAGCGGACCCGACGAACGGGAAGATCTCGTACCTGTCGCCGGTTGCCCGCGCGCTGATGGGATGTCGGGTCGGCGACGTTGTCACTGCGGGAAATATGGAAGTCGAACTCGTTGCAATCGACGTGTGAGGCCGACCCTTCAGTCCCGGAAATTGCGGCCCTTCAAACGGTCCACATCTCGTTCCGGATAATAGTCGCCGCGCTGGATGCGATCCCGGGTCGACTGATCATCGGGACGCGGTCTCGTTCTCGGCTTTTCGTCATCGTCATCAGGCTTCACGACCGTCGGTGAATTGCGCGCCCCGCGCGCGTTGTCCTCATCTCGATCCGCGGCGATTTTGTATGTTGATGCCTGAGGGACACTCCCGCTCGGTTGGCCGAATGCCGTGCGCCTCTCATCAACAACAAAAGCCAAGATCGCGACTGCGATCACCAACAACGCCCTGATCGTGATCATGTCGGGCTCCACGACTATCCAGGCAAATCATATCAGAACCGGATGGGGGCGGCAGCCCGTTTACGCGACATTGGCAACTTTAGCCCAGGTATCACGCAAGCCGACGGTTCGGTTGAATACGAGGCGACCAGGCGTGCTGTCGGGATCGCGGTAGAAATAGCCCTGGCGCTCAAACTGGACTGCCGCGTCGATGTTGTCGGACGCGAGCGCCGCTTCGAGGCGGCTGTCGGTCAGCACCTCCATCGACTGCGGGTTGAGGTCGGCCGCAAAATCAGCGGCGTTCGGTTCCGGACGTGTGAACAGGTGGTTGTAGAGCCGCACCTCGGCGGGCACGCTGCCGCTTGCCGAAACCCAATGGATCGTGGCCTGCACCTTGCGGCCATCGGGGGCATTGCCGCCACGGGTTGCCGGGTCATAGGTGCAGCGCAATTCCACCACGTCGCCGGACTCGTCCTTCACCACCTCACGGCAGGTGATGAAATAGGCATAGCGCAGCCGCACCTCGCGGCCGGGCGCGAGGCGAAAGAATTTCTTCGGCGGATTCTCCATGAAGTCGTCGCGCTCGATGAAGATCTCGCGGCCAAAGCGAACCTGCCTGGTGCCGGCGCCAGGGTCGTCCGGATGGTTGGCGGCCTCCAGCGTCTCGGTCTTGTCCTCCGGATAGTTCTCGATGATCACACGCAGGGGCCGTAGCACTGCCATCCGCCGTGGCGACGTGCGATTGAGCACCTCGCGTACGGCATGCTCGAACATGGCGAAATCGACGACGCTGTTGGCCTTGGCCACCCCGATGCGTTTGACAAACTCCCGGATCGCGGCGGCCGGCACGCCGCGCCGGCGCAGCCCCGCCAAGGTCGGCATGCGCGGGTCATCCCAGCCGCTCACATGGCCCTCGCGCACGAGCCCGGTGAGCACGCGCTTCGATAGCACCGTGTAGGTCAGGTTGAGGCGCGCGAACTCGTACTGGTGCGGCTGCGACGGCACCGGCAGGTTCGCGATGAACCAGTCATAGAGCGGGCGATGATCCTCGAACTCGAGCGTGCAGATCGAATGCGTGATCTGCTCGATGGCATCGGACTGTCCGTGCGCAAAATCGTAGCTCGGATAGATCGACCAGGTCGTGCCGGTGCGCGGGTGTTTCGCGTGCAGAATGCGGTAGAGCGTCGGGTCGCGCAGATTGATGTTGCCCGATGCCATGTCGATCTTGGCGCGCAGCACCCGCGCGCCGTTGGGGAACTCGCCGGCCCGCATGCGGCGAAACAGGTCGAGGTTCTCGTCGACGCTGCGCTCGCGATAAGGACTGTCGGTTCCGGGTTCGGTCAAGGTGCCGCGCGTCGCCCGCATGTCGTGCGGCGACTGGTCGTCCACGTAGGCCTTGCCCTCACGAATAAGGTATTCGGCCCATTGGTAGAGCTGCTCGAAATAATCCGAGGCATGGTAGAGGTGCCCGCCCCAATCAAACCCGAGCCAGCGCACGTCGCGCTCGATCGCGTCGATATATTCCTGCTCTTCCTTGGTCGGGTTGGTGTCGTCGAAGCGCAGATGGCAGCGGCCGCCGAACTCCTCGGCAATGCCAAAATTGAGACAAATTGATTTGGCGTGGCCGATGTGCAGGTAGCCGTTCGGCTCCGGCGGGAACCGGGTGACCACGCTGCGATGTCGTCCGGCAGCAAGGTCCGCCGCCACGATATCGCGAATGAAATCGCGGCCGGCTTCCAGTGCTGCCGTTTCGGTTAGAGCCATCGTGCTGAGCCTCAATCTCCCCGCGCGGGTGTGTGGCCTTATGTGGCAAATTCGGGCCGCTGCGCCAAGATGTGAGGTTTTGGCGTGACATCCGCGTCGTGGCCCCTATTACAGGGGCAATTGCTCCGGGCGAAATGCGCCTTATCTCCTGATCGTACCGAAGAGGTTGGATGACTGTCGTTACGCGATTTGCCCCCTCGCCCACCGGGTTCCTGCACATCGGCGGTGGCCGCACGGCGCTGTTCAATTGGCTTTATGCGCGTGGGCGCGGCGGCAAGATGTTGCTGCGGATCGAGGACACCGACCGGGAGCGCTCGACCGACGCTGCCGTGGCGGCGATCATCGATGGACTGAAGTGGCTCGGCCTGACCTGGGACGGCGAGCCGATTTCGCAATTCGCGCGTGCCGAGCGCCACCGCGAGGTTGCCGCACAACTGCTGGCCAGCGGACATGCCTACTACTGCTACGCGTCTCCCCAGGAGTTGGAGCAGATGCGCGAGAAGGCGCGTGCCGAGGGCCGCACGCGGCTTTACGATGGCCGCTGGCGTGACCGCGATCCTGCCGACGCGCCGGCCGGCGTGAAACCTGTCATCCGCCTGCGCTCGCGACTCGAGGGTGAGACCGTTATCGAGGACCAGGTTCAAGGCCGGGTGGTGTGGCGCAATGAGGACCTCGACGACCTCATCCTGGTTCGCTCCGATGGAAGCCCCGTCTACAACTTCGCCGTCGTTGTCGATGACCACGACATGGGCATTACTCACATCATCCGCGGCGACGATCATCTGACCAATGCGGCGCGACAGGTGCAGATTTATGAGGCGCTCGGCTGGTCGCCCCCGATCATGGCGCATATCCCGCTCATCCATGGGCCGGACGGTTCGAAGATGTCCAAGCGCCATGGCGCGCTGGGCGTCGATGCATATCGCGCGATGGGCTATCTGCCGGCCGCCATGCGCAACTACCTCGTCCGGCTCGGCTGGGCG
>JAFAXD010000002.1 GCA_019241285.1 Xanthobacteraceae bacterium
GTGGCAGGCCGAGCCCAGTCCCGCCCCGTGGGCGGCGCGCACCGCCATGGCGGAGCGCTCACCAAACGCGCAGTAGAACAGGAGCCGCCGCGAGGTGGCGCGGGCGAGCTCATAGAGCATGCCGCCGGCATGCACGTTCTCCATCAGATCGGCATAGGGTGCGTGCAGTGAATTGGGGATGACGCCGTGCTTGCAGCGCTCCTTGCTCTCGCGCAGGTCGACAAAGGCGACGCCGGGATCGCCAACCAGACCTATTGCCTCCCCGACGTCCATGGTCCACTCGCGATGGGCGATATCCTCCTGCGCCAGGCCGACATGCATGTTGGCCGGCACGGCGACGTCCATCATCTTCGGATTGGCGAGCTTCAGGTTGTTCATCAGCTCGACATACTCATCGACCGATTTGATCTGCAGGCGCGGATTGCAGGCCTTCTCCTCGCCGATCGTCGAGACGGTGTCGCCCTTGTAGTCGTGCGCCGGATAGACCAGCGTCTCGGTCGGCAGCTTCAGCAATTTGTTGAAGATCGAGTCGTACTGTGCGCGCGGATCGCCGTTCTGAAAGTCGGTGCGGCCGGTGCCTCGAATGAGCAGCGTGTCGCCGGTGAAGACGCGGTCCTGCATCAGGTAGCTGTAGGAATCGTCCGTGTGGCCGGGCGTGTAGAGCACCTCGAGCGCGATGCCCTCGACGTCGACCGTGTCACCCTCGGCGACCCGGATCGAGACCACGTCGGCCTTGGTCTGCTCGCCCATCACCGTCACGCACTGAGTGCGATCGCGCAGCGCGCCGAGCCCGGTGATGTGGTCGGCATGCAGATGGGTATCGATTGCCTTCACCAGCCGCAGGTCGAGCTCGCGCACCAGCTGCAGGTAGCGGTCGACCTTTTCCAGCACCGGATCAATGATCAGCGCTTCGCCGCCGCGGCGGCTTGCGACCAGGTAGGTGTAGGTGCCCGACGTGGCATCGAACAGCTGGCGAAAGATCATGATTCTCTCCACCGGCTACTACATAGGTAAAACATAGCACAAAACCAGTCGAGAATAGTTGCCTATTCCCCGGCGATTCCAGAAGAGTACCATCGGACCTCACCGCCAAAGGTGACGGTCCCCAGGGACGGAACAGCCGGAGGACGCCATGTTTCAATGGCGCGCGCGCCATTTGATCGCAGCAACCGCGGTCACAATCACGGCAATGTCATCGCCGGTCTCGGCCCAGACCTATCCGGAACGGCCGGTGCGGTTGGTGACCCAAGGCGCAGCGGGCAGCGGACCCGACGTCATCGCCCGTCTCGTCGCCGATCATCTCGGCCGGCTGTGGGGTCAACAGCTCGTGATCATCAACCAGTCAGGAGCAGGGGGCACCGCAGCCGCCCGGACCGCGGCCAGCGCCGCGCCCGACGGCTACACGCTCTACCTCGCCGCCACGTCGGCGTTCCTGGTCATGCCGCTGATGTTTCCCAACCAGCCGTTCGACATCGACCGGGACTTTGTCCGCGTCGGCTTCGTCGGCGAGCAGCCGATGGTGTTTGGTGCGGCGCCGTCGCTGGGCGTGAGCACGTTGCCGGAGCTCGTCGCGGTGTCGAAAAAGCGCCCAGGCGAAGTCCTCTACGCCGCGAACCTGCGCGGCACGTTTCCACATCTCACGGTCGAGCGGTTGCGCAAGGAGACCGGCGCTGACCTGACCTTCGTGCCCTATCCGGGCGCGGCGGCCGGAGTGCAGGACCTGATGGGCGGACGGATCGCGCTGGTGGTCGAGAGCGTGGGTGCGCTTTACGGCGCCATGCAGTCGGGCTCGATCAAGCCGCTCGCGGTCGCCTCGAAGGAGCGGCTGCCGAACTTTCCCGACATTCCGGCCGCGGCGGAGACCGTGCCTGGGTTCGAAGCGCTCGGCTGGTTCGCACTGCTGGCGCCGGCCGGCACGCCCCACGCGATCGTGCGGCAGGTCAACAAGGATCTGCGCACCGTTCTTGACCGGCCGGAGCTGCGCAAAAGCTTTCAGGATCTCGGCACCTGGGTTCGGCCGATGTCGCCGGAGGAGACGACGCAGTTCATCCGCAAGGAACAGGACGTCTGGCGGCCGATCGTTCAGTCCGTTGATTTTGCGCAGAAGTAGCTCAGGATTTGTTGGTCGCGACTGGTAGATCATCGCGCGCGCCCCATTCCGACCACGAGCCGTCATAGAGCGCCTGCGGCGCTTTGCCGATCGCATCGAGCGCAAGCCACAAGATTGCGGCGGAGACGCCCGACCCGCAGCTGGTGATGATTGGCGCGTCGAGATCAACATTGCCGGCACGAAATGCCGACGCGATCGCGTCCGGCGATTTGAGCGTGCCGTTCTCCACGACGGCACTGGACGGGACGTTGAACGAGCCCGGCATATGACCGGAGCGCACGGCAGCGCGCGGCTCTGGTGCCTCGCCGCGGAAGCGATCCGCCGGCCGCGCATCAACAACTTGTGCCGACCGGTTTGCTAGTGCGGACTGCACATCGCGAAGGCCTGCGACGACTTTGGCTGGCGCCTTGGCGGTGAACTGTTTGGATGCGCGTTGCACCGTTCCGGCTTCCAGCGGCCGGCCATCTGCTTTCCAGCGCGGCAGCCCGCCGTCGAGGATGAACACGTTTTCCGCGCCAAACAACCGGAAGGTCCACCACACCCGCGGGGACGAAAACAAACCGGCGCCGTCATAGACCACGATGGTGTCGCGCTCGGAAATCCCGAGCGCGCCGACAGCCTGCGCGAAGGCCTCGGGCGAGGGGAGCATGTGCGGCAACGGAATCGTGTGGTTCGCAATCTGGTCGATATCAAAGCGCACTGCGGCCGGGATGTGGCCGGCAAGATATTCGGCGCTCGCGTCGCGCTTCATCGCCGGCAGATAGAACGAGCCATCAACAATAACGACATCAGGCTTCCCCAAGCGCTCGGCCAGCCATGCGGGGCTCACAAGCCAGGGGCTAACGGGTTGCCCGAACATGGTCACACCTTCTCGTAGGGGACTTT
>JAFAXD010000370.1 GCA_019241285.1 Xanthobacteraceae bacterium
GGATGCGCCGGTGTCGGGCGGCGTCGGCGGGGCGCAAGGGGCGACGCTGACCTTCATGGTCGGCGGTACAGACGCCGCGTTTGCACGCGCGCAACCGATCCTGTCGCTGATGGGCAAGACGATCGTGCACGCCGGCGGCTCCGGCAATGGTCAGGTCGCCAAGATCTGCAACAACATGATCCTGGGCGCGTCAATGATTGCAGTCAGCGAAGGTTTTCTGCTGGCGGAGAAACTTGGGCTCGACGCACAGAAACTGTTCGATATCGCGTCCAAGTCGTCGGCCCAGTGTTGGTCCATGACAAGCTACTGCCCGGTGCCCGGGCCGGTGCCGACCTCTCCGGCGAACCGCGACTACAAGCCTGGGTTCACGGTGGCGATGATGCTCAAGGACCTCAAGCTTGCTCAGGAGGCCTCGCGCGCCAGCGGCGCCACGACGCCGCTCGGCGCACAAGCTGCGGCCCTCTATGGGCTTTATGCCGCGCATGGACTGGGGGCCGAGGACTTTTCCGGGATCATCCGGTTTTTGCGCGGCGGGTGAGGTCGGCTAAGGCGCTAGGGATTCCATCCTCGGGTGCCGAGCAGGATCCCATGGTTTCGGCCGGCGGCATTAAGATCATATACGCGCAACTCCGACCAATCGAGCATTGCCTGCAATTCCTCCAGCGATGCGGGATTCACCTTTTCGTAGACTTGCGTCGCAAATAGGATTTCGTGGCCAGAATATTTTCGTCCGATGCCCTGGATAATGTCGGTGATCGGCGGCGTCGTCCGTCGCAGATCGAGCCCAACTGTTTCATCGAGCGCGGTGCCCCAGGGCGGTGCCACGAAAGCGATGATCGCACGATCAGCCTGGATATGTGGGTCCTGCATCAGCAACTCGTAGTCGCCGTGCGTGAGTGAAATGGTTCTATCTAGCCCCCTGATGTTGTGCTTCGTGAGGTCGTAGACCTGCCGATCGAGCTCGAAAGCGATTCCGGTTGAGCGCGGAACATGCCGCAAAATCCAATAGAGCGTGTTGCAAGATCCTGCGAACGGATCGATGACGGTGAACGTCGTGTGAGCTGGTAGCAAGATGGCGACGCTGGCGACGTCGCGGCCGATGCGATCACCGAGCGGATCGCGGGTACATTCCACCGCCGTGCGGCCAAGGATACGGATGCCCCGCGCGTACCATTCGGACGGAGTCATCCCATAAAGTCGAATGTAGTGAGGATCGGCGAAACTATCGATGCCGTATTGCTGCACCTCTGCAAGGGTCAAGATTTCGTTCCGCTTGGACCCGTGAAGCAGCAACGCCCGATCATAGACCAAGCCTTGATTTCCGCTCGACGCGCTCATTGTCCACCCATTGCGATCAGCCGATCGTTGCGGCCGTGTGGATAATTGGCTCGGGCAGTTGTGCAGACTGCGCAACTTGCCCGCTAGGCAAGCTCAATGTGCGCGACCAACTGCCCTTCGCGGGGATGACGGGAAATGTGACCCCTCCCAGTCGTGTCCTCCGCCAGCACGGGGCTGCCTGCGGCAACGCGGCGGATGTCGCCATCGCTCGTCTCAAATTCGACCACGCCGGTGAGCCAGATCACAAGCATGCGGCGGGGCGGATTGTGCCAACCCACTTCACCCATGCCCGAGGGTATTCGACAGAAATGAATTCCGGAGGCCGCGAGCGTATCCGAGAGGTGCAGCGGCGGGTTGTTTTTGAATATCGTCCTCGGCAACAGTGCCATGTCGAGGTCCTGCATGTGAGTTTCGCCGCTAGCATCAGCGTAAATGCGCAGATACGTAAGGCGCTCATCAGTCGTTCGCTCAGCATATGAAATTGCGTCAGGCATGCGAATCCCCTCTCTGTGCGGCCTCGCCGATCGGCTGATCGTTGGGCAGTGTGGATGACTGGCCAGGGCAATCGACCGAAACGCCGCAGTCAGCTTCCGGCCTTGGGCCACCAGCCAGCGCGTCGAAATCTGCACCGGTCATTCCATACGCTAGATATTGCGGCTTGTTGACAGGGCCTGGCCCAACCCTTGGCCGTGGTGGCCTGATGTGGTAGGCCGCCCGAGGTGGCGGCTTTACGTTCGCCAGGGCGCCGGCGTTCCGCGGCGAGGAGACCGAAATGGCAGTGACCAGGCAGGCGGCAGGGGTGGGCGAAGATCTTTTCGCGGACTCGCTTGCGCAGACCGATCCCGAGATTTTTGACGCCATTGCGCACGAGCTCGGCCGCCAGCGCGACGAGATCGAATTGATCGCGTCCGAGAACATCGTCAGCAAGGCCGTGCTGGAAGCGCAGGGGTCGGTGCTGACCAACAAATATGCCGAAGGCTATCCGGGGCGGCGCTATTATGGCGGCTGCCAATATGTCGACGTCGCCGAGCGGCTGGCGATCGAGCGCGCCCGCAAACTGTTTGCAACGGGGTTCGCCAATGTGCAGCCTCATTCCGGCGCGTCCGCCAATGCCGCGGCGTTCATGGCGCTGATGAACCCGGGGGACACGTTTCTCGGCCTCAACCTTGCGGCCGGCGGCCACCTGACGCACGGCATGAAGCTCAATGTCTCCGGAAAGTGGTTCAACGCGATCCCCTACAACGTGCGTCGCGACGACCACCGCATCGACATGGACGAGGTCGCGAGCCTCGCGCGCGAGCATCGCCCCAAGGTGATCGTGGCCGGTGGATCGGCATATCCGCGTGTGATCGATTTCCGCCGGTTTCGCGAAATCGCCGATGACGTCGGCGCTTACCTGATGGTCGACATGGCGCATTTCGCCGGCCTCGTCGCCGGCGGAGCGCATCCGAGCCCGGTCCCGCACGCCCATGTGGTGACGACGACCACGCACAAGACGCTGCGCGGTCCGCGCGGCGGCATCGTCCTCACCAACGACGAGGAGCTCGCCAAGAAGATCGATCAGGCGGTGTTTCCTGGACAGCAGGGCGGGCCGCTGATGCACGTGATCGCCGCCAAGGCGGTCGCGCTTCAAGAAGCGCTGCGGCCATCGTTCAAGGCCTACGCCAAGGCCGTCGTCGAGAACGCCAAGGTATTGGGAGAGACCCTGAAATCGCGGGGATTCAATCTCGTCTCGGGTGGAACGGATACGCACCTGATGCTGGTCGACCTGAGCAGCAAGGGCTTGACCGGCAAGGTGGCTGAAGCAGCGCTTGGACGCGCCAAGATCACGTGCAACAAGAACGGCATTCCTTTTGACCCGCAAAAGCCGATGGTGACATCGGGGATCCGCCTCGGAACGCCGGCCGGGACGACCCGCGGTTTCGGTGTTGCGGAATTCCGGCACGTGGGTGAGCTGATCGCGGATGTGCTCGACGCCCTTGCGAGCAAGCACGCCGACGCGGACACCGCAGCCGAGACGGCCGCGCGCGAGAAGGTCGCGCGGTTGATCGCCCGGTTCCCGATCTACAATGGGTAACAAACCGCGGCCGGTTGGCTGCGCACATAACCGATGGGGAAGGGATGCGTTGTCCAAGTTGCGCCAGCCTTGATACGCAGGTCAAGGATTCGCGGCCGACGGAAGACTCATCCGCGATCCGCCGACGGCGCCTGTGCCTCGCCTGTGGCACGCGATTCACGACCTTCGAGCGGGTGCAACTGCGCGAGCTCGTCGTGATCAAGCGCAATGGACGGCGCGTGCCGTTCGATCGCGACAAGCTCGCGCGCTCGGTTGAGATCGCGGTGCGCAAACGCAATGTCGCTCCCGAATTGGTCGAGCAGACCGTGTCCAAAATCGTGCGCGACCTGGAGAATCTCGGAGAAAACGAGGTCACTTCGGAGACGATCGGCGAGACCGTGATGGCGCATCTGCGCGAGCTCGACGATGTCGCGTACGTGCGCTTCGCCTCGGTGTATCGCAATTTTCGCGAAGCCAAGGACTTTGAGGCTGTCCTGGGCGAGCTCGCAGGCGAGGAGGATGACAAACCGCTGGCGCCGCTGCCGATGCGCAAGTGATTGCAGCACGCGATCACTGTACTTATTTGTGATAGAGTTGCGTAAGTGTGAATTTCGACGTCACGGAGACCATGCAACACCAAGAAGCCCTGGACACTGTGCGGATTGCCTCCCCGGCGCTGCTGCCGGGCGCGACTGCCGACGAGAGCTGCGTTTCCAAACTCGCGGCCTGGGTTACTGACGCCGGATTGGCGGGCGAGAGCGAGACTGCGGTTCTCGCGGGCTTTTGTGAACGCGCCTGCATGATGGGAATACCGCTAGCGCGTGCACAGATCATCATCGATACGCTCCACCCTGTCCACGAAGGGCGCGTCTTTCGCTGGGAGCGCGATAAGGAAGAGCTTGCTCCGCGGGACTATGAGCGCAGCGACGACGCTCAAGCACAAGCGCGCTGGCGCAGCAGTCCCTGGTATCAGCTGCTGGAAACCGGTGATTCATTTCTGCGCCGTCGGCTCACGCCGGAAAACGAGGCGGAATTCTGGGTGTTCCGGGAGCTGCGCGCCGCGGGCATCACCGAGTACGTCGCAATCATCAATCGCTTCAGGGCCGGTTCGGCCATCGGCAACATGGACTGTGTCTATTCCTCCTGGGCCACCGACAGGAGCACCGGGTTCTCAGACAGTGACCTCGCCACTCTGCAGCAACTAACTCCCTTCGTCGCCTTGGCCGTGAAATCAGCGGCGCTGGCGCGGGTCGCGGAAAATCTGGTTGAGACTTATCTCGGACGCGACGCCGGACGGCGCGTGCTCAAAGGCGGCATTACTCGCGGCGTTGCCGAGCGCATCGACGCGGTGCTCTGGTTCAGTGATCTGCGCGGCTTCACTCGTATCACCGATACGACCCCGGAACACGTCATCCCGCTGCTCGACGACTATTTTGATGCAATTGTCTCAGCCATTCACGAGCGTGGTGGCGATGTTCTCAAACTGATCGGCGATGGCGTCCTTGCGATTTTCACGGCGGAGGATCGAACGCACGCGTGTCACGCGGCGCTCGGCGCCGCCAAACTGGCGCACCAGCGCGTGGCCGTGACCAACGAGCGGCGCTTCGCCGAAGGTGTACCGACCACCGATGCCTATCTCGGCCTGCACGTGGGCGAGATGTTCTACGGCAATGTCGGTAGCAAAGAGCGCCTCGATTTCACTGTGATCGGCCCCGCGGTCAATGAGGTGAGCCGCATCGCGGCCATGTGCCGCTCAGCCGAGCAACCCGTGCTGCTGTCGGCGGCTTTCGTCTCGGCATTGAAGGACAGGACCCGATTCGTCTCGGTGGGTCGTTATGCCCTGCGCGGCGTTGGCCGGCCGCAGGAGTTGTTCACGATCGACCCAGGCTCGTGAGGGTCACTTCCCGCACCCAAGCTTGCCGCTCTCATTGGCAGCGAGTTTGAAGGGGCCGATCTTGCGATTGGCCTCCGTGGCAAAGCTGTCATCGGCGAAGCGCTCATACGGCAACTCATCGCGTACGAGCCGCTGGCCAACGTACCAATGCTGAATATCGAGCAGGGACTCGCGCCGCACGTATCCATCGGGATTGCGCGCTGGCCACGGTATGGTGTCCAGCAGCTCGGTACTGGTTGCTACCCCATTCGCGACGAGAAGCTTCAGCAACTCCGGGCGCCAGGCACCGCCGTGATAGGCGTCGCAGTAATCGCGCACCCCACGCAGCAGCGCGGTGAAGAAGGCTTGCGCGACCTCGGGATTCTTGGCGGCCCAATCGGTGTTGAACATCGAACCGGAGATCATGACCGGACTTGGTTTCACGACCGCGTCGGAGTCGATCCAGGCAATGGCCAGTCCTTGCTTCGGGAGCAACGCCGTGAAGGGCGTGATCTCAAGCCCGGCGTCGATTGCCTTGGTCTCAAACGCAACCGCCATCTGGGCGAACGGAATGACCTTGAGATCGACATCCTTCAGCGTGAGCCCGCCGGTCTCGAGAATCCGTGTGACTTCATACAACGCAATCGAGTTCGGTGCATTGACGGCGAGCGTGCGCCCCTTCAGATCGCCGATCGATTTAATCCTGTCCTTGAGATCGGTGCGCAACATCAGGCTGTGATTGATAGGTGTCGAGGTCGAGTCGAATGCGACCTTGATCGGCAATCCCTGCGCGGCGCCGTTGAACAGGTTGGCGCTGACACCGCCTTCGACGACGTTGAGCTCATTGTTGGCGAGCAACGGCACGAACCCCGCCGACGCGTCAATCAGATTGATGTCGACATCGATCCCGGCTTCCTTGAAATACCCGCGCGTTTGCGCGCTCACCACGCCGCCGATGACGGTCGCCCGTACGGTGCCGACTTTGACCTTCGTCTGTGCCGTGGCGACGGCGGGAACGGCGATCAATCCGAGGATCAGCAACAGGCGATACATTGGTACGAGTCCTCCCGATCCTTTGTTCTATCCAGAGGCGGTCACGAACTCCGCTGCGCCAGCGCCGGCAACGCGCCCGAATACTGCGGCACCCATCAACCCGGCGCCGCCCGGATAGTTGAAGTAAAACAAGCCGCCGACCATCGAGCCTGCGGCAAACAATCCCGGAATCGGCGCGCCGTCGAGATCCATGACCGCGCCGTTTGTGGTAATGCGCACGCCGCCGAACGTAAACGTCACTCCGCATGTGACCGCATAGGCTTCGAATGGCGGGGTATCGATCGTTTCCGCCCAGTTCGATTTCGGGACGGTGAGGCCGACTGTGCAGCGTCCGTCCTTCTTGCCGCTGGGGTCGAACGGAATATCGCGGCGCACCGATTTGTTGAAACTCGCGACCGTCTGCAAAAACGACGCCTTATCGATTCCCTCCATCTTGTCCGCGAGCTCATCCAATGTATCGGCGCGCAGACGGGCGGAGCGGCGGTGGCGGTATTCCTCGTGCAAAAACGGTGTGCCCTTGGCGTCGTAAATTTGCCACGCGACTTGGCCTGGCTGAGCCAGAATGACGCGGCCAAGCTTGGCATAGGTCACGGCGCGCACGTCGGATCCCTCATCGACGAAGCGTTCGCCACGCGTATTGACCATGATGCCGTAGAAGTAGTCGTCGCGTTTGAACACCGTGCCGTACGCAAGCTCGTTCACATCGGGTGCGTTAAGATCCCAGCTCGCCGAATGGCAGCCGGACCAATGGCCGTGCGGCATCGCTCCGGCATCGAGCGCCATGCGTAAGCCGTCTCCCGTGTTGAACCGGCTGCCGCGCACTTTGGCGAGCTCAAACCCGGGGCCGAGATAGCGGGTGCGCCATTCCGGATTGGCCTCGAAGCCGCCAGCGGCAAGGATTACGCATCGTCCGATGACCTCCACGACCTCACGCCCGCGCCGCGCCTTGACCCCGACGATCCGACCGGAGCGTTCGATCAGCGAGATTGCTCGGGTCCGGTAAAGCACCGGGATGCCGGCACGCTCGATAGCGGTAAAGAGCGACCCGGAGAGACCTTCGCCCCCGTCATAGGTTTCGACCGCCGAGCCACCCGCAAAGCGGATGGAGCCGTCGGGCGAGCGGAATTGCCAGCCATAGAGCGGGAAGAACTTCACCCCTTTGGCACGCAGCCAGCGCATCGTGTCGCGGCTGTTTGCGACCAGGAGGTCTGCCATCTCCTGGTCGGTGCGATATTGGGTGACCCGCGCCAGGTCATCGAAATATTCCTCTTTCGTGTAGGCCCCAAAATCAGTGTGTGCGCGCTCCTCCGCCCCGATTTCCCCCACCAGTTCTTCGACATCGGCGATACCCTGGTAGACGGCGCGCATGGCGCCGTTGGAAAACCGCGTGTTGCCGCCGCGCTCGTCTTCAGGGGCGCATTCCAGCACGATGACCTTCAGGCCACGCTCGTGCGCGGTGAGGGCGGCGGACAAGCCCGCGAGTCCGGCCCCAACAACGATAATGTCTGCTTCAATGTCCTGCATTTTACCTACCCGGCTGGCGCACCTTGGCTGACCGCGCCCGCGCGCAACAAGCCCGATTTGCGCAGGTCCGCAATGTCGAACTT
>JAFAXD010000399.1 GCA_019241285.1 Xanthobacteraceae bacterium
ATGTAAATGGAATACCGCCATTTCATCGGCGCGTTTACGCGCTGACCCGTCGAATTCCCGCAGGCGGTACGGCATCATACGGGGAAATCGCGACGCAGCTCGGAGAGCCAGGAATGGCCCGGGCCGTCGGCGAAGCTCTCGGCCGCAATCCCTTCCCGCTTATTGTTCCCTGTCACCGAGTCTTGGCCGCCGGTGGCAAATTCGGGGGGTTTTCTGCGCGCGGCGGCGTTGCTACGAAAATGCGCCTTTTGGCGATTGAGCGCGCCATACTGCCCCTCGCCCTGCCGGGCGACCGGTTGTTCAATTAGCACGCGACGCTTAGATCGTTCTTATGTCGGCCACCACCATATCCGAATCCCAGCTGCTGTCGGTCACCGACTACCAATGCAGCTGCGGCCCGGGTGACACTCCGTTCACGGAGGTGCACGGGGGCTTTTCCGTCGCTTACGTCCGCCGCGGCAGTTTCGGCTATCAGCTCGGCAGCAAGGCCTTTGAATTTGTTGCTGGAGCGACCCTCGTGGGTCGCCAAGGCGACGAATACATGTGCACCCACGATCATCATCTGGGGGGCGACGAGTGTCTGTCGCTTCAGCTCACGCCGGCAGCGCTGTTGAGCCTTGGCGCCAAAGACAGCGTTTGGCGTGCGCGCTGTGTCCCGCCGCTCGCCGAGTTGATGATCGTTGGTGAGCTCGTGCAGACGGCGGCCGAAGGCAAAACTGATATAGGGATTGACGAGGCCGCGTTGCTGTTTGTTTCCCGGTTCGTCGATGTTGTCTTGCAGCGCGGCCAAACGGATCGCCAGCCGAGCGCACGCGATCGGCGCCGCGCGATCGAAGCGGCGCTTTGGTTGGATGCGCACGCCGATCAGCCGATCGATCTCAATCAAACGGCGCGCGTCGCCGAGCTCAGCCCATTCCATTTTCTGCGCGTGTTCGCGCGCGTGCTCGGCGTCACGCCGCATCAGTACCTGATGCGTGCGCGATTGCGCAGAGCCGCACGGCTGCTGACCGATGCGGAGCGGTCGGTCACGGATATCGCTCTTGATGTTGGGTTTGCTGACTTGTCCAACTTCGTCCGCACGTTTCATCGCGCGGCGCGCATGTCGCCGCGCCAGTTCCGCAAATTGGCGCGGGGCGATCGCAAGATCTTCCAAGAATGCCCGATAGGAGTTGCCGCACAGTGACCACGACTTGACCTGACCGATCAGCCCCGAGCTACTTGGCTGTTTGTTGTTCCGAGGCCAGCTGACGGTCTTCGGCAAGGATCGGTTGGAAAGGACCGTATTTGTGTTGCGCCTCGGAAAAATGATCTGCATAGGGTCCATAAGGCGTATCGACGGGCTTCTTCAGCCGGTCCGGAAAATCGGCGGCGAGATCGGCCTTAGGCGGGCGCGATTGCGAAACCACGTACGCAGCCACGTCCCAGGCATCCGTCTCCGATAACAAGGGATCCGCCCAATTGACCCCGTTCGGCATGTTGGAGTGCACGAAGTTCGCGATCGTGATCAAACGGTACATTCCGGCACCGTCGTTGAAGCTGTCAGCTCCCCACAGTGGCGGCACAAGGTAACCAAGCGCATCGGAGGCATTGCCTTCACGTATGCCCCCCCCGTTCTCGCCGTGGCACTCCGCGCAGTGCTGTACATAAACGTGCCGCCCGCGGTCGGGGTCAGCCGCCCGCGTCAGCAATGGCATGGAGCCGGCACCGTGGCCAATGACATCGGCATCCTTGTTGATGCCCGTCGATAAGACTTTCAGAAATGTGCTCAGCGCGGCGAGTTGACGCGAGTCCTTTGGAAGAGCGCGGCCATTCATGCTGCGCATCATGCAGTTGTTGATCCGATCCTCGATGGTCGCGACCTCACCAGTGCGCGAGCTGTAGGCCGGGTAATCCGCATAGGCCCCGACCAGCAGCAGCCCGAATTTCTTTAGTCCACCATCCAGGTGACAATTTGCGCAGGCGAGATTGTTGCCTGCATAACGTATTGCGGGATCGCTCACATTCGGCCCGATGTGCGCATAGGTCGCGATCAGCAGCGAACGTCCATAGCGCGCCAAACGGCCTTCTTCGTTGTCCGGAAGCTCGTCGACATTAGGGATATTCCAGGTGACGACCGGCGTTCGTGGCCGCGGCGGCGCGGTCTGTCCCGATGCTGCGATTGCGAAAAGAACCACAGCCAACCCGCCTAGCAGGGTTGTGATTCTCTGAAATTGTGACATTGCCATAAATGACCCTCTAATGAGTGAAGTCTTATAAGGGGGCGCGCCGGTCTGCAACGACCTTGCGGAGTGCACAAACAAACATGACCGAACTATCCGATAACAGCCGACGGGCCCACCACCAAGAAGGCGAACCCGCGCAGCGCAATGAGATGGTCGAGCAAGAAGAATTTCTTGCAACGCTGTTTGATGGCGTCGCGCCGGAGGATGTGGCTCGCTACGACGCGGGCGAACGCGCGGCCTTTGCCGCCGCTGCCTGGATGTTCCTTGCGACCAGAGAGCCCGGTGAGCCAAAAATCCGGCTGACCAACGAATCGACTCGCCAGGGAGACCGGCGAAACGCCATCTCGATTCTCGAGATCGTCAACGACGACATGCCATTCCTCGTTGCGTCCGTCCTTGCCGAACTCGCCGAACAAAAGCTCTCCCTACAGCTCGTTGCCCACCCGGTGATCAACGTTACCCGCGATGATGCCGGCCGTCTCCTCGCGTTCAGCCCGCACTTGCAATTGCAGAGGCGCGAAAGTTTCATCCATCTTCATCTCGATCGGATTGAAGACGAGGCTGAGCGCGACGCCATCGTCTCCTCTCTCGCCGAAGTGTTGGAAGAAGTCCGCCGGGCGGTTACCGATTGGAAATCGATGGTCGCGAAAGTCGGTTCCTTGGTCGAGGAGCTCGCTCACAATCCGCATCCGCTTCCGCAAGGCGAAACCGCGGAGGCAATCGCCTTCCTGCAGTGGCTGGTAGCTGACAACTTCACCTTTCTGGGAATGCGCAATTACAAATTGGTCGACGGGGAACATTTCGAGCCCCTGCATGATACCGCCCTTGGCGTGCTGCGGCACCGCGAGCTGCGGGTCCTGCAACGTGGCCGTGAGCTAGTCACGATGACTCCGGAAATACTAGCCTTCCTGAACGAACCCAGGGTTCTCATTATCACCAAGTCCAATGTGCGCTCGCGCGTGCACCGGCACGTGTACATGGATTACATCGGGCTCAAACGCTTCGACCATGACGGCCGCGTTATCGGTGAATTTCGGATTGTTGGTCTGTTCACATCCACCGCCTATACGCGGCCGGCGCGCGCGATACCGTATCTGCGCCGCAAGCTCGACGGCGTGATTCATCGCGCCGCCTTCCCGGCCGAAGGTCATTCCGAAAAGGCATTGCTCAATATTCTGGAGACCTATCCTCGCGACGAGCTGTTTCAGATCGACGAAGATGAGCTTTACCGCTTTACGCTGGCAATCCTTTATTTGGGCGAGCGACCGCGCGTGCGAGTCTTGGCACGCTACGATCGGTTCGATCGCTTTGTATCGGTTCTCGTGTATGTGCCGCGGGGGCGTTACGACAGCTCCATACAGGTCGCCATCGGCAAACATCTAACCGATGTGTTCGAAGGTCGGCTCACGGTCGTGCAGCCCTACTACCTGGAAGGGCCGTTGGTCCGCGCCCACTTCATCATCGCCCGACTGACGGCCTCGGCTCACCGCGTTGCGCCCGCAGCGCTCGAGGCTGCGGTCGAAAGGATCATTCGCACCTGGTCGGACGGATTTGTCGATGAACTCAATCGCGCCTACGATCCGGCGCGCGCAAAAGACCTTGCCCAACGTTATGGCGCGGCGTTCTCCGCCGCCTATCGGGAGGCTTACTCTCCGGAAGTCGCCGTGCGCGACCTGCGGGTGTTCGAGAGCGTATCAGCGGATCGGCCCCTCGCCGTCGAGTTCCGTGCCCATGACGGCGAGGGCCAGCAAGGCGGTGCGGCACTCAAGGTCTGGAGTTTCGCCCGGCCCATCCCCCTCTCCGAGCGGGTTCCCGTGCTTGAGAACATGGGGTTCGGGGTCGTTGACGAGCAAACATATCACGTGGCTCTCGCGGGCCCGGATGCGCCCGATTTTTGGCTCCACGACATGGTTCTGCGCCGGGCGAGTAGCGAGCCGGTCGAAATCCACGCTTTGCGATCAAAGCTTGCCGCCGGGTTCCTGATGGTCATGCGCGGGATCGCCGAGAATGATGGCTACAACGCGCTGATCCTGCGGGCCGGACTTGGCTGGCGCGATGTTGCCCTCATCCGCGCAGTCTCGCGGTATCTGCGCCAGATCCGCGTCCCGTTTTCGCAAGACTATATGTGGGCCACGCTGACCAAGCATGCGGCGCTGGCGGAACAAATACTCGCGCTGTTTCACGCCCGCTTCGGCTCCAACCCGCCTGTAACCGATGCCGCGCGCATCGAACAGGAACAAGCGATCACGAGCAAGATCGAGAGCGCGCTTGCGCAAGTCGAGAGCCTTGATGAGGATCGTATCTTGCGCCGGTTTGTTAATGCGGTTTCGGCCGCCGTGCGCACCAACTTCTATCAGCTCGGCGCAGATGGGATGCCGAGGGAGGTCATCAGCGTCAAGTTTGCAAGTCACAAGCTCGATGCGATGCCGCTGCCGCGTCCGCTCTACGAGATTTTTGTCTACTCGCCGCGGGTCGAGGGCATTCACTTGCGCTTTGGCAAGGTCGCGCGCGGTGGGATCCGCTGGTCGGATCGTCCGCAGGATTTCCGCACCGAGATTCTTGGTCTCGGCAAGGCCCAGCAGGTCAAGAATGCCGTCATCGTGCCGGTCGGGGCCAAAGGCGGTTTTGTTCCCAAGCGGCTCATCCCAACCAGCGCACGCGCGCTCAGCCGCGCTGCCGTACAGGCTGAGGGCGTGGCGACCTATGAGATTTTCATTGGCGCCTTGCTGGACTTGACCGACAACATCAGTGCCGACCACATCATTTATCCGGAGAGTGTGGTTCGCCACGACGATGAGGACCCGTACCTGGTCGTTGCCGCCGATAAGGGGACTGCAAGTTTTTCGGATATTGCTAACGGCATCGCCCGGGCGCGGGATTTCTGGCTCGATGACGCGTTCGCCTCCGGTGGTTCCGCCGGGTACGACCACAAGAAAATGGGAATTACCGCGCGCGGGGCCTGGGAGGCGGTCAAGCGGCATTTCCGCGAGCTCAATGTCGATATCGGCAAAACGCCGTTCACGGTCGCCGGCGTCGGTGACATGTCGGGCGACGTGTTCGGCAACGGCATGCTGCGTGAGCGCACCATCAAGCTCGTTGCTGCATTCGACCACAGGGATATTTTTATTGATCCGGACCCCGACCCTGAGCGGAGTTTTGCCGAGCGCAAGCGGTTGTTTGATCTGCCGCAATCGAGCTGGCAGAACTACAACAAGGAGCTGATCTCGCAGGGCGGAGGCGTCTATTCACGCGCCGCAAAAGAGATCACTCTCTCCCCGCAAGCGCAGGCCCTGTTCGGCATCGCGCGCCCCAATATCACGCCGCCGGAATTGATCAGCGCAATTCTGAAGTTACCAGTCGATCTCCTGTTCTTCGGCGGCATCGGTACATATGTGCGCGCCTCGTCGGAAAGCGACGAAGCGGCCGGTGATCGGGCGAACGATGCCGTGCGCATCACCGGCGCCCAATTGCGCTGCAAGGTGATTGGCGAAGGCGCCAACCTGGGCATGACGCAGCGCGCGCGTGTCGAAGCCGCATTCCGCAGTGTACGGCTCAATACCGACGCGATCGACAATTCAGCGGGGGTGAACACGTCCGACCTCGAGGTCAATCTCAAGATTGCATTGAGCCGGCCGATGCGCGACGGCCGCCTGACGCGGACGGACCGCGATCAGCTCCTGGTGCAAATGACCGAGGACGTTGCCACCCTGGTGCTGCGCGCGAACTATCAGCAAACCCTTGCTCTTTCGCTTGCGATCCGTCGCGGCATGGAGGATTTCGGCTTCGAGCAGCGCCTGATGCAGATTCTCGAGGCGCGACATCTGCTCGATCGAGCTGTCGAGTTCCTGCCCGATGATGTCGAGCTGGCGGAACGGCGACATCGGGCCCAGCCGCTCACCCGTCCGGAATTGGCGGTTCTGCTCGCCTACGCAAAGCTTGCCTTGAAGTCGGAGCTCCTCAATTCAAGTGTTCCTGATGATCCGTATCTGGCGCGCGAGGTGGAGCGATATTTTCCCCCTGCCATCGCGCAACAGTTTCCAGAATCCATCCAGACACATCGGCTGAGGCGCGAGATCATCGCTACCCAGCTTACGAACTCCATGCTCAACCGAGGCGGGCCTTCGCTGATTGTGCGCATGATCGACGCGACCGGCGCGACGCCGGATCGGATCGCAGCCGCCTTTACCGTCGTCCGCAACAGCTTCCGGTTGGTTGCCCTCAACAGCCAGATCGACGCGCTCGATAACAAGATCGAAGGCGAAGCCCAGCTCGGACTTTACGCCGAGCTGCAGAACTTGCTGTTGGACCGCATGGTTTGGTTTCTGCGCAATGTCGACCTTAGGCAAGGACTAGCCGCGATCATCGAGCGCTATCATGCGAATATCGAGGAGGTTGCCCAGGCGCTGGACCGGATTTTGCCGGACGAGCTCGCCGCCATCAAAGCCGCGCGCGTCGATGGCCTGAAAAAGGCGGGTGTGCCGGCCGAGCTTGCGCAGCGCATTGGAGACCTTCGCGCGCTTGGTGCTTCGACCGACATCGTTCTCATCGCATCGCCAACGGGTCGACCGGTCGTTGACGTCGCGGCGACCTATTTTGCGGCAAGCGCGTTCTTTCGCCTCCAGGACGTTGCCGCCGCCGCACGGGAGATCAGGTTGGCCGATTATTACGATCGCCTGGCGTTTGATCGAGCGCTCGCACAGATCGGCGAGGCGCTCCGCACCCTCACCGCCCGCATGGTCGATGCCGCTACGCCTGGCCGCGATGCGGTCGAACACTGGGCTCAAGAGCGCGGGCAAGATGTCGAGCGGACGCGGCTCGCGTTGCACGACGTTGTTGCTTCGGGCCTGACGCTTTCGAAGCTCTCCGTGGCCGCCAATTTGTTGAGCGATTTGGCCCGATCATAAAAGCTCAATGCCGGAAATGGCGGGTCCCAGTGAAGACCATGGCGACGTTGTGCTCGTCCGCGGCGCGGATCACCTCGTCGTCGCGCACCGATCCGCCCGGTTGGATGACCGCCGTTGCGCCCGCTTCGATCGCGACCAGCAGGCCGTCCGCAAATGGGAAGAACGCATCGGAGGCGACGACGGCGCCGTGCGTCAGTGGTTGCGTCAGCCCGGCGGCTTGAGCGGCGTCCTCGGCCTTGCGGGCCGCAATCCGCGCGGAGTCAACGCGGCTCATTTGACCGGCGCCGATGCCGACGGTCGCGCGATCCTTGGCGTAGACAATGGTGTTCGATTTGACGTGCTTCGCCACGCGGAACGCGAAGCGCAGATCGGCGAGCTCCTGCGCGGTCGGCTCACGTTTGGTCACGGTTTTGAGTTGCATCTCATCCACGACCGCGTTGTCGCGTGATTGTACGAGCAGGCCGCCGGCGACCGTCTTGGCGACCAGCCCGATCGCGCGCGGATCGGGCATCCCGCCGGCGAGCAGCAGTCGCAGGTTCTTTTTCGCGCCGACAATTGCGATGGCTTCATCGCTGGCGTCCGGTGCGATGATCACCTCGGTGAAGATTTCGGTGATCGCGCGCGCCGCTTCGACGTCGAGCGGGCGATTGAGCGCGACGATGCCGCCGAACGCCGAGACCGGGTCGCAAGCCAAGGCTTTACGATAGGCCTCGATCAGACTGTCGGCCTCCGCGACGCCGCAGGGATTGGCGTGCTTGATGATCGCGCAGGCGGGCGCCTGTGTGAATTCGCCGACGCACTCGTAGGCCGCGTCGGTATCATTGATGTTGTTGTAGGACAGCTGTTTGCCCTGGACCTGGCGCGCCGAAGCGACCCCGAATCGTGTCTCGGGCGTGCGGTAGAACGCCGCTGACTGATGCGGGTTTTCGCCGTAGCGGAGCTCCTCGATCAGCCTCCCACCAAAAGCTCTGAAATCGGGTGCCTCGTCACTGAGCTCGCGCGCGAACCAGTTGGAAATCGCCGCATCATAGGCCGCTGTGCGCGCGTAAGCTTTCGCGGCGAGGTGCTTGCGCAGCCCCAGCGTCGTGCCGCCATGCGTTTTGAGCTCCGCCAAGACGGCCGCATAGTCTGCAGGTTCAAGCACCACCGCGACGCCGTCGTGGTTCTTGGCGGCGGCGCGGATCATCGCCGGACCGCCAATGTCGATGTTCTCGATGCACTCGTCGAATGCGGCCCCTTTCGCCACCGTCGCTTCGAACGGATAGAGATTGACTACCAGGAGATCGATCGGGGCGATCGCATGGTCGCGCATTGCCGTTTCGTGCGCCGGATTACCGCGGATGGCCAGAAGTCCGCCGTGCACTTTCGGGTGCAGGGTTTTCACGCGCCCATCCATCATCTCGGGGAATCCGGTCAGGTCGGCAACGTCGCGCACGGGCAGCCCGGCTTCGCTCAACGCGCGGCTGGTTCCACCGGTCGAGATCAAGTCGACGCCGAGCTCGGCGAGCGCGCGCGCGAAATCGATCAGACCTGATTTGTCCGAGACCGACAGGAGGGCCCGTGTGACGCGCTGGATTTGTTCAGTCATGGGTGACGATTCAAACGAGAGCCTTCGGCCCGGGACATGGGTTTCCCCCGGAACGCGGCGCCGGTCAACCGGTCCAGCGGTTAGGCCAAATCGAGCGGGAGTTCCGGCTCGCTGTCGCGGCTCCGGCGGGAACCGCTTGCCGGCGGCGTGTGGTTAAGGGTCCAGCGCACATTCGCCACGTCGCGGGCGTGCCCCCGGATAACAATCTGGAACGTACGCCGCGCCCCTTCGGGTCCGCCGAGATACACGCCGTCCTCGATTTCCGCCATGTCGTCGTAGGCGTGAAAATTCCAGACGTCCTTGTTCGGCAGGATGAGCATCACGCCATGGCCATCAGCGATCCGATTGGCGCGGATCGCCGGATGCAGGTGAAAGCGTACGGCAAATTCGTCAGCAGCCTTTTGCGGGATCTCGTCGCCCTTCGTGGACAGAAACATGTCCTCGCCATCCAGCCGATTTCCATCGGGCGACAGAATGACCGACCGCTGATGGATCACCGAAAAGCGGTGCGCATATCCGTCGTGGGTCGCGCGCACGATCTCACCGTCGGCGATTGTTTCGCGCTCAACCGGCACCTTGGTCGGGCCAGATACGATGGGTGCACCGTGGGTTCGGCGCCCGGCGGCTGTCGCAGCAAATCGACATGACGATGTGTCGTTGAACGTCACCGTCGAATGCGCTGCGGTGGTGCGCGCGTGCTCGCGCCAGTCTTCGCGGCCGGTCCCGGGCATCCCGCAATTGACGATGATGCGCTGGCCTTTGTGCGAGAGCTCGAACGACAAGCATCCGGCGTGCGCCTGCATGCTCAATTCGAACCGCGGTGGTCGCCCGGTGTCCATCAGCATGATCGTGCTGCCGGATTCGATCCGCTGATAACCCGAGTGAACCGCGTTCGAAACCGGCGTGCCGCGCGCGTCGTCACAGGCAATCAGCGTGGCCAGCAGATCCGGTTGGGTCGGACCCATGCCGTTGAACAGGGCGAATGTGCCGTCGCTATGCCGGAAGAAGCGCAGCATCGGCATCATGCGGTCGATCGCATTCAGCAGGGCGGCCGGCGGCGCGACGTTGCGGGCCGCGTAGGCTTGGCTCAAGGGCAGGAGATCGAGCAGCAGCTCGATGATGGCGCCCGGATTGCGGCTGGCATGTCCGCCATCGGGCAGTACCTGCCGCTCGAGCTCATGCGCCAGTTGGCGCGTCGCCTTGTTGAGATACCGGATCTGGCCCGAGATGCAGAGGGCCGAATAGGCCAGCGCAATGCGGGCTTGCAGCCGCGGTACGCCGTCGCGGGTATCGCCGGCGGTGCTGCGCAGATAGCGGACCTGCCGCGCCAGGCTTTTGAGAAAGCGGCGGTAGAAGCGGACATCGGAATCATCAAGGATCAGCGTCGCCTGGCTCAGCCAGGAGATCAGCCGGCGGGTGACGACCTCGGGGTGCCATGCGGGCTGGCCGAGCGAACCCTGCATGCCGATCCATTCGTCGACCAGGGCCCGCGCATTGGCGCGGGTGATGGCCGACTCCGCCGCCCGTAAATGGCGCAGCCAGCCGAACCCATGCAGCATCGCCGCCCAGTCGTCCGATGGTGCGAGCATCTCGAACGGTGATCGGCCGTCACAAATGACCACCTTGCCGGCGAACGCGAATCGGCCCGCATAGATCTCCGCCGCGCGGGTCGGATCTGCCGTGCGCACGTCTTGCGGCGCAATCACCAGGCGATCGCCCCGGCCTGGGAGGGCCGGCACGCGCAGAAAGCGGATCGGCCAGCCCAAGGCACGGCTGGCCAGGCGGCGCGCCGCCAACAGCGTCATCCTGCTGCGGTCCGCAAGCGCCCCCGGCGACATTGGTAACGGTCTTCCTTCGCTTAAACTCACCACGTCAACAGCCTGATTCTAAATCTGAGATGGTAGTAAGACATTAACCTTAACGGAGTTTTCGCCTCCGCCTTGCCCGGCACGAATCAGATGAAGAAATTTGCCCCGGCGGGCTCTTTTTTCAAACCCGAACCAGACGCACGGCGTAGAATCCGTCGAGGCCGCCCAGGCGTGGCTCGGATGCTGGGAAATGGCATGGCAGGGCGCGCAATTCGCCTGTGGCGGTGAGGAGTTCCTGGTGTCCGGCGACCTCAGCCGGCTCGATCGGGACGCGGCGCACACCGGTTTCCTCTGCCAGCAGGCGTGCCGTCAGTTCCTCGCCTTCCTCGGGCTCGAGCGAGCACGTGCAAAATACGATCGTTCCACCCGGTTTCGTCAGGCTCACCGCATGCCGCAGGAGCCGCGCTTGCAGCTTTGCCAGGCCGGCGAGGTCTGCTTCCTGCTTGAGCCAGGCGATGTCCGGATGACGGCGGATCGTGCCGGTTGAGGAGCACGGCGCGTCGATGAGGACTGCATCAAAGCTTCCCCCCTGCCAGGCGGACGCGTCTTCCAGGACGATTTCGGCCGTGAGCGACAAACGCGTAAGATTTTCGCGCACCCGCTCAAGCCGCGTCGGCGAGCGATCAACCGCGGTCACCCGCGCCCCCCGACTGGCAAGCTGCGCGGACTTGCCGCCGGGTGCTGCGCAGAGGTCGGCGATCGCCTGCCCGGTGATGTCGCCGAACAAGCGGACCGGGAGCGCGGCGGCGGCGTCCTGAACCCACCAGGCGCCCTCATCATATCCGGGAAGCTGCGAAATCGGCCCGCTCGGAATGAGACGTAGCGACCCAGTCGGCAGCACGGTCGCCCCGAGGCGCGTTGCCCAGCCCTGCCGATCGGCTTTCACCGTGAGGTCGAGGGGAGGTTCAGAGCGATTCGCCAGCGCGATGGCTCGCGCCGTCTCGACCCCGTAATGCCGCGACCAGCGCCCCATCAGCCATCCTGGCGTATCGAGGGCGAGCGTGTCGCCACCAGCCAACATGTCGGCGCCGCTGCGAGTGATGCGCCTCAGCACTGCATTCACCAAGCGGTCGTAGCGCGCGGCCCGCCGGTCCGACTGGGCGAGCCGGACGGCCAGGTCGACCGCGGCGTGGTCCGGCACGTCGAGAAAGAGGAGCTGGGTTGCGCCGACGAGCAGCGCGGTCTCGACCCGCGGGGCTTCCCGGGGAAACCCGTGATCGAGGCACTGGTCGAGGACGTAGCGAAGCGAGCCAAGCCGGCGCAGCGCAGTGCCAACGATCTGGCGAGCCAGCGCGCGGTCACGCTCTGGCAACCTGGTGAATTCCCCCGGCGTCTGCACGCCGGTCAGCAATTCATCGAGCGCGCGCCGGCGCCGCAACACGCCATCGAGCAGGTCCGCAGCGACGCGCCGCGCCGGCAGACCAGCCGGTTCGCTGTGCCGTCCAGGATCGGTCGTCACCGGGCGTGCGCTCGGGGTGTTGGGTTCAGCGCGATGTCGGGGAATGGCCGCTTATCCCCATGGTCCGCGCCGCCCGCTGCCCCAGGGGCCGGACGGGCGTTGCTCGGCGACGGGCTCGCGGCTCTGTCCCATCCGGGACGCGATGTCCTGCAAGGCGGCGATCCGGTTCGCGGTTGCCGGGTGCGTCGCGAACAGATTGTCCATGCGGGCGCCCGACAGCGGGTTGATGATGAAGAGGTGCGCCGTGGCCGGATGCTGTTCGGCCACGGGGTTCTCAATCTGGTGCGCCGCGTTCTCGATGCGCGCAAGGGCGGACGCGAGCGCCAGCGGGCGGCCGCTGATCTCCGCTCCAGTCGCGTCCGCGCTGTATTCCCGCGTGCGGCTGATTGCCATCTGCACCAGCATCGCTGCGAGCGGTGCCAGGATCACCATGGCGAGCGTCCCGATCAGGCCGAGGCCGTTGTTGTTGCGATTTCCGCCGCCGAAGAACAGGCCGAATTGCGCCAGCATGGAGATCGCGCCGGCAATGGTCGCCGTGATCGTCATGGTCAGCGTATCGTGATGCTTGATGTGCGCGAGCTCATGCGCCAGCACGCCGGCCATCTCGTCCCGCGACAGCATCTGCAGAAGTCCGGTCGTCGCGGCTACAGCCGCGTGCTGCGGATTACGGCCGGTCGCAAACGCATTCGGCTGCGGGTTGTCCATCAGATAAACCCGAGGCATCGGCAATCCGGCGCGGGCGGCGAGTTCACCGACCAGCTGATAAAGCTCCGGCGCCGTGCGCGCATCGACTTCCTGCGCGCCGTGCATCGAAAGGACGAGCCTGTCGGCGTTCCAGTATGCGACGAAGTTCATGCCTGCAGCGACCACGAGCGCGATCAAAGCGCCGCTCTGGCCCCCGATCAGGTAACCGACACCCATGAACAAGGCCGTCAGTGCGGCCAGCAGGATGGCGGTGCGAAAATAATTCATCGTTCCCTCGAGCCCGCAACGAGCCTCGCTCGCCAGCTCGGGAAAGATGGGAAGGCTGAATTTCTGGATCAAGATGGAAGCACCTCTCCCCGCTTCGTCGGCGAGCGGGGAGAGGTGGGATCGTACGAGGTTTGCTTAGGGAAGGTCTCAGCGAGTAACCACAACAGTCGTGCCGATACCGACACGAGAGAACAGATCCGTGATGTCCTGATTGAGCATCCGGATGCAGCCGTGCGACACGAAACCACCGATGGACCCGGGAGCATTCGTGCCGTGGATGGCATACTCGCCACCAGCAAGCGTCATTGCGGCGACGCCCATCGGGTTCGAGGGGGAGCCGCCTGGGATGACGTCGGGATACTTCCTTTCGTGGCGCATCATCGCGGGCGGGCTCCAGGCCGGCTGCACGTATTTGCCAGAAATGATCGTCGTCCCTTGCCATTGCATACCGGCGGTACCGACACCCACCGGATAGCGAATGGCGCGTCCATCACCCATCACGTAGTAGAGCCGGCGCTCGTTGGTACGAACGATGATCGTGCCGGCTCCATAGTTGCCGTTGAACGCGACAACTTCGCGCGCTGCCGCTGGCGTAGCAACCAGAACGGCAGCGACCGACCCAACGGCAGCGAGTGCCGAGAGCCACAGTCCAATTTTCCGCATTTTCTCCTCGCCTAATTCTTGACACGGATTTCCCAAGCATCGGGGACGATAAGAAAGTTCGGGCGGAAATTGGTTGCAGAAATATCGCACTTGGCAGGAATCGTGGCGCGAAAGCGACTGAATTGGGGCGGAATCAACTTAAAGATGTAGCTGCCGATCTGTCAAAAGTGGCAGACCGGCGGCGCAGACCGTCCGGATAGCGGTGAATTAAGCCGCGGCGCCTTTTTTGTTCTGCCGGTTATGGACGAGGTCGTCGACGACACCGGGATCGGCCAAGGTCGAGGTATCGCCGAGGTTGCCGTATTCGTCCTCGGCGATCTTGCGTAGGATGCGGCGCATGATCTTGCCGGAACGGGTCTTCGGCAGCCCTGGCGCAAACTGAATGAGGTCGGGGGACGCAATCGGCCCGATCTCCTTGCGCACCCAGGCGACCAGCTCCTTGCGCAGGTCCTCGGTCGGTTGTTCGCCGGCCATCAGGGTCACGTAGGCGTAGATGCCCTGGCCCTTGATGTCGTGCGGGTAACCCACCACGGCAGCCTCCGAGACATTCGGGTGCGCGACAAGTGCGCTCTCGATCTCGGCGGTGCCGAGGCGATGGCCGGCGACGTTGATCACGTCGTCCACCCGGCCGGTGATCCAGTAATAGCCGTCCTCGTCGCGGCGGCAGCCGTCGCCGGTGAAGTATTTGCCGGGATAGGCCCTGAAGTACGTGTCCACGAACCGCTGATGATCGCCGTAGACCGTGCGCATCTGGCCCGGCCAGGAATCCGCGATGCATAGATTTCCGGTCGTCGCTCCGCTCAATACTTTGCCCTCAGCATCGACGATTTCGGGAACGACGCCGAAGAACGGCCGCGTGGCGGAGCCGGGCTTGAGGCGCGTCGCTCCGGGTAACGGCGTGATCAGGATCCCGCCGGTCTCCGTCTGCCACCACGTGTCGACGATCGGGCAGCGCCCGTCACCGACGACGCGATAATACCACTCCCAGGCTTCCGGATTGATTGGCTCGCCGACCGTGCCGAGCAGCCGCAGCGACGCACGCGAGGTCTTCTTCACCGGCGCGTCGCCCGCCTGCATGAGCGCACGAATAGCCGTCGGCGCCGTGTAGATGATATTGACCTTGTGTTTGTCGACGACTTCCCAAAAGCGCGACATGCTCGGATAGTTCGGCACGCCCTCGAACATCAACGTCACTGCGCCATTGGCGAGCGGGCCATAGACGATATAGCTGTGCCCGGTCACCCAGCCGACGTCGGCCGTGCACCAGTAGATATCGCCGTCGTGATAGTCGAATACGTACTCGTGCGTCATCGCGACGTACACCAGATAGCCGCCGGTCGTGTGCAGCACGCCCTTCGGTTTCCCGGTCGATCCCGATGTGTAGAGGATAAACAGCGGATCTTCCGCGCTCATCGGCTCGGCCGGGCATTCCGTCGAAACACCCTTGGCGACCTCGTCATAATAAACGTCGCGGCCTTTTTGCATGGCCACTGGAGCGCCCGTGTGTCGTACGACGATAATCGTCTTGACGCCGCCGGATTTTTCGATCGCAGCATCAGCGTTGACTTTGAGCGGAACCTTGCGGCCGCCGCGCAGGCCCTCGTCAGCCGTGATCACCACACTGGACTGCGCGTCCTCGATGCGGCCTGCGAGCGACTCCGGCGAGAAACCACCAAACACAACGGAGTGGATCGCACCGATGCGCGCGCACGCAAGCATCGCCGCTGCCGTCTCGGGGATCATCGGCAGGTAGATCGTGACGCGGTCGCCTTTCTTGACGCCGTGCGCCTTCAGCACATTGGCAAACCGGCACACCTCAGCATGCAGCTCGCGATAGGAGATTTTGCGATCCTTGCCGGGATCATCGCCCTCCCAGATGATCGCGGTCTGATCGCCGCGCGTCGCGAGGTGTCGATCGAGGCAATTGTAGGCGACGTTGGTCGTCCCATCCTCGAACCATTTGATCGAGACATTGTGCGGATCGAATGAGGTGTTCTTGACCTTGGTGTAGGGCTTGAACCAGTGAAGGCGCTTGCCCTGCTCGCCCCAGAAGCCGTTCGGATCCTTGATCGATTGCGCGTACATCGCCTGGTATTTGGCGTCGTCGACGAACGCGCGCTTCGTCCAGTTTGCTGGAACGTCGTAGATTTTTTCAGCCATCGTTTCCTCCGAACCGCGGTGGCGCAACGCCTCTTGCATGGTCATTTTGCATGCCTCTCATTATGCGCTGGCGTGAGGACAAGCGACAAGGCCGTCCGACCGCGACTTTTGGATCAAGCTGCATGCGCGCGTTTGACATCGATCAAAGGACCGTCTGCTACCTTAGTCCTATGCCGCCGACGACGGCCCCCATGGCCAGCAAAACAACGAGCCAATGGCCGACATCGATTGCGGTCTGCCCCCACGTGCGGCCGGCCCACGTGTTGTTCACGACAGTGCTGGTGAGCACGAAGCCAAACCACAGAAACGCAGCCGAGATGACGCCGTTGCGCAGCGTGACTTGCCCTGGTCCGAGGTGACCAAGCACGCCCGCCAGCATCCAGGCCATGATCAGGCTGGCGGTAAACCCGAGCACGAGCGGCAGGACCTTGTTGGGACGCTCGCGCCAGAAGGGCCAGCGCAAGGCGGCGCCGATCAGCCAGCCTGCGATCGCGGCGGCGACGATCGCCATGTAGTTCATACCTGCAAAGGCCATGCGCTCAGCCCTTCAGGCCCGCAATCTTGCTGACGATCTTCCATTCCTCCGGCGTGACCGGCTGCACCGAGAGCCGCGCATATTTGACCAGCGCCATGTCCTTGAGCTTCGGCTCGGCCTTGATCGCCGCGAGCGTCACCGGTTTGGGCACGGATTCGACGGCCTTGATGTCGACCACGACGAACACACCCTTGGGATCAGTCGGATCCTTGTAGGCCTCACGGATGACTTCCGCGACACCAACAATCTGTTTCTCATCGCCCGTGTGATAGAAGAATGCGAGGTCGCCTTTCTTCATTTCCTTGAGGTGGCCGCGCGCGGTGAAATTGCGCACGCCGGTCCAAACTTCACCCTTGGCGCCGCGCTTGACCTGATCGTCCCAGGAATATTCGTCGGGCTCGGTTTTCAACAGCCAATATGCCATGCGGCTCTCCTATTTGGTTTCATCCCTCGGCCCGGAACGGGCGCATCAATAAGGCCTCGATCGCCGCGTCGATCGTGAGCTTGCCCGCAAGCACGGCCGCGACTGCCGCCGAGATCGGCATCTCGATTCCTTTGCGCGACGCGAGCTCAACCAGGGCCGAAGCCGTGAATACGCCTTCGGCCAGCTTGCCGGTGCCGGCGCGCTGCACAGAAATGCCTTCGCCCAAGGCGATGCCAAGCGAATAATTGCGTGACTGACTGCTCGTGCAGGTGAGAATGAGATCACCCAATCCGGAAAGCCCCATCAGGGTTGTCGGACGGCCGCCGAAGGCTTCGCCAAAACGCGCGAGCTCGGCGAAGCCACGGGTGACGAGGGCGGCCGCGGCGCTGGCGCCGAGCTTCTTGCCCGCCACGATCCCGGCCGCGATGGCGAGCACATTTTTCGCCGCGCCGCCGATCTCGACACCACGAACGTCGCTCGAGTGGTAAACCCGAAACGTCGGTATACCAATCGCTCGCGCCAGGTCCTGCGCAAGTGTTGGGTCGGCGGCCGCGAGCGTGACCGCTGTCGGCAAGCCCTTGCCGACGTCACCCGCGAAGCTCGGTCCCGATAGAATCGCCGGCGTGGCGCCTGGCATCGTCTCGGCGATGACGTCCGTCATGAACCGCAATGTTTGTTGCTCGATGCCCTTAGCGCAGGCGATGACAGGAGTCGCCGAAGCCACCCGCAGCTTCGCCGCGACCTCGCGCAAGGCTTGGGCTGGCACGGCCAACAGCAAAGCCGTGGCTTCGGGCTCCAGGGCTGCCGCAACGTCGATTCGAGGATCAACGGGAATCCCAGCAAGATTCGGGCTCTCGCGTGACTTTGCGATCGCCGCTGCCGCAGCCTCGTTGCGCGCCACCAGGGTGACGCGGCGACCCGCTCGCGCGGCCACATTGGCGAGAGCCACTCCCCAGGCGCCGGCACCGACCACGGCGATCCGCTCGAAGCTCACGATCTAGCCCTTTGCCGCTTCGTCCTTGCCAACGGGCCGGGTCACCGCTTCGAGCGACCAGCGCGCGCGCGGGGACGCGTCGAGCGCATCCGTCACCCCACAGGCCAACCGCTCCGAGCCGGCCCAGGCGATCATGGCTCCGTTGTCCGTGCACAGCTCCGGCGGTGGCACCACCAGGACTGTGCGCGCCTCGAATGCCACCCGATGCAGCACAGCGCGGATCGCCCGGTTGGAGGCGACGCCCCCGGCGGCGACGAGCGCGTTCGGTGACCCGAAGCGCGGCCGAAACGCCTTGAGGCCGGCCGTAAGGCGGTCGGCAACGACGTCGGTCACGGCCGCCTGGAATGCCGCGCAGAGGTCGGCGACATCGCGTTCCGACAATGGCGCGATCTTTTGCGCTTCGAGCCGCACGGCGGTCTTCAGTCCCGAAAAGGAGAAATTGGGATCGGGGCGCCCCAGCATCGGGCGAGGCAGCGCAAACCGCTCCGCCTGGCCGCGCTCGGCTTCGCGCTCGACCAGCGGGCCACCGGGGTAACCGAGGCCGAGCAGCTTTGCGGTTTTGTCGAAAGCCTCGCCGATCGCATCATCGAGCGTGGTGCCCAGGCGGACATAATCGCCGACCCCGAGCACCGCAACGATCTGCGTATGACCGCCGGAGGCGAGGAACAGAAAATACGGAAACGGCACGGCCCCGATCAGCCGCGGACTGAGCCCATGCGCCTCCAGATGGTTCACGGCGATGAAGGGCAGCTTGTTCACCAGGGCGATGGCCTTGGCGGTGGTCAATCCGACGATCACGCCGCCGATCAGGCCCGGCCCGGCCGCCGCGGCCACCGCATCGATCCTGTCCCACGTGCGGCCCGCATCTTTGAGCGCTGCGGCGATGACCTTGTCGAGCGCTTCGACATGCGCCCGCGCGGCGATCTCCGGGACGACGCCGCCATAGGCCGCGTGCTCCTTGGTCTGCGACAGGACGATGTTCGAGAGAATCGCACCGCTGCCATCGGCACGCCGTTCGACCACCGCGGCCGCGGTCTCGTCACAGGTCGTCTCGATCCCGAGCACAACCATGCCCGTCACTGCCCCAATCTTCCAACGCGTTGAGGGAAAAGCCTATATGACCATATAGGAATTCATGGAAATGGGCTTGTGAGTCCTTTGCAATCCGCCTCTATCCGCATCGCATCCCGTGGCAGCCCGCTCGCCCTGGCGCAGGCGCGCATGGTGCGCGACCAACTGGCTGCCGCCCACGGCATCGACCCGCAGGCCATTGAAATCCGGATCGTCCGCACATCGGGGGATGTGATCCAGGACCGGCCATTGTCCGAAGTCGGCGGCAAGGGCCTGTTCACCAAAGAGATCGAGGAAGCGCTGCTGCGCCATGAGGCCGACCTCGCGGTGCATTCCGCCAAGGACATGCAAACGCAACTGCCGGCTGGCCTCGTCATCGCCGGATGCCTGCCGCGGGAAGATCCGCGCGATGCCTTGGTCAGCCGCACTGGCAAGCGCATTGCCGATCTGGCTCCCGGTGCCCGTATCGGCACGAGCTCGCTACGCCGCGCCGCAATGATGCGGCGGCTGCGGCCTGACATCGTCGTCGTGCCGTTGCGTGGCAACGTGGAGACACGGCTGCGCAAGCTCGATGAGGGGGTTGCCGATGCGACGCTGTTGGCGCTCGCAGGCTTGCGCCGGCTCGGGCTGGAAGCGGTCGCGTCGGCCGTCCTCGATCCGAACGAGTTTGTGCCGGCCGTCGGCCAAGGCGTGATTGCACTCGAGACGCGGGCTGACGACACGCGCATACGCGAGCTGATTGCGAAGATTGACGATGCCACCGCGGCCACCACGCTGGGTGCGGAGCGTGCGTTCCTCAGCGAGTTGGACGGCTCCTGCAAAACCCCGATCGCGGGACACGCCCGGCTGGTCGACGGCGAGCTGCGCTTTCACGGGCTGATCGTCAAACCAGACGGAAGCTGCGCCTATGAGGCGGTTCGCACCGGTCCGGCTCGGGATGCCGAGAAGCTCGGCGCTGATGCCGGACGCGAGCTCAAGCACAAGGCCGGTCCGGACTTCTTTGTCCTGCAATGAGGCTGCTGGTCACCCGCCCGGCGTCCGAGGGAGCTCGCACCGCTGCGGCCCTGCAGGCGTTGGGGCACCAGACCCTGCTCGCGCCGTTGTTGCGCATTGAACCGCTCGCTGCCGATTTCGGCCCCGGCCCGTGGGACGGCGTGATCATGACTAGCGCCAATGCGGCCCGGGCCCTGCGCGATCATCCGCGACGCGACGAGCTGCTGCCGCTCAAATTATTCGCGGTCGGCCGCAGCACCGCGCAGGCGGCGCGGGCGTGCGGGTTTGAGGACATCGTCTCGGCCGATGGCGATGTGTCCGACCTGCTCGCTCTGCTCGTGCGGTCAGCCGGCGGAGCAAGTCGGCTGCTCTATCTCGCGGGCGCCGATCGAAGGGTTGACTTGGGTGCGGCGCTGGTGGGGACACAAATCGATACCATCGTCATCTATCGGGCCGGGGCGGACGCGCGGTTGCCGGCTGAGATCGAAGCCGCCTTCGCGGCCGGACAGATCGACGGCGTGCTGCATTTTTCGCCGCGCACGGCTGCGACGTTCGTGACCGCCGTCGCGGCGCTTGCCACGGCCGCCCTTGCGTTGCCGCAGTTTTGTTTGTCCGCTGCGGTGGCAAAGCCCTTGCAAGCGGCAGGCGCCCGCGATTTGAGGATAGCGGCGCGCCCCGATGAGGCGGGCCTGCTGGAGTTGATCGGCAGAGCTTGAAGACGTCGATTGCCGCGGCCGCGGGTCCGCGATATGCCGTTGGCGAGCACGGGAGAAGGAAGCGATGGCGAGCGAGGGACGGACGCCGCGCGATAGACGCGGGGCATCGACCATCGAACCGCCGGCGGGTGACACCCCTCCGGAATCACAGCAGGACGTTGGCGCACCAGCGGAATCCGCGGGCATCTCCGAGGAAGGGGCGCCGGTTGCGGCCGAAGCAGCCCCAATCGAACCTGCCGCCTCGGACACCCCGCCGCCCGTTGTGGAGCCCGGCCCCCCTGAACCGATCCCGCCGCCTCCGGTACGCGAGCACGCTCCGCGCCGGCGCCTGTTCTGGCCGATGCTTGGCTCGGCGGTGCTCGGCGCCATCCTGGCTCTGGCGGCCTTGGGGTTCATGTGGCGCTTCAATGTGCTCGAGCCCTACAAGATCGATATCGGCGGCAAGCTCCTCTCGGCGCGATTGGCGGCCCTCGAAGCGCGCGTGCGCGACAACAGCCGGCCTGCCCCGGCCCCCGCCGCTCCCGTGCCGCTGGCTGCGCCGGCTCCGGCGAATACCAAGGCTCTGGACGAACTCGCCGCGCGCGTCGCGAAGCTCGAGGCCGCTCCTGCCGGCGCCCGCCCCGCTGCGCCCGATCCGGCGGTGACCAACAAACTCAATTCGCTCGAGGCTGCGATCAAGCCGCTGGATGAGGCCGTCGCCGCAAACGACAAGCGCGACGCCGAGTTGCAGACCACGCTGCGCGACACGACTTCACGGCTCGACGCCACCAGCAAGATGGTGAGCAACTTCATCGACGAGCAGAAGCAAAAGCCCGCCGTCGACAAATCCGATATCACCCAGCTCGATACCCGCATCGCCGCGATCGAGAACGCGACCAAATCGCTCGCCGCCAGCAGCGCCGCCGCGGGAGCCGCTGACAAAACCGCGGACCGCAACCTGCGTGTGGCCATTGTGGCGCTGGCGCTGCGCGATGCCGTCGAGCGCGGGTCCCCCTACGCCCCCGAGCTGGCTGCGCTCAAATCGCTGACCGGCAACGCCCAGGCGCTGGCGCCGCTCGAGCCGTTCGCCGCCACCGGCGTGCCCACGCAGGCTGCGCTCGCCCGCGAGCTTGCGGCAGCGGTCCCGGCCATGTCGCATGCAGCTC
>JAFAXD010000511.1 GCA_019241285.1 Xanthobacteraceae bacterium
GTCGAGCAGCCGGTCCGGCGCCTGGCCTCGCGTAACGAGCGCGAGTTTCCAGGCGAGATTATAGGCATCTTGAATGCCGGTATTCATCCCCTGCCCGCCCGTCGGCGGATGGATATGGGCGGCATCGCCGGCAATGAAACCGCGACCGACGCGATAGGCTTTCGCCAAACGCATGCTGATCCGAAAGATCGATGACCAGCGCAGGTCCGAGAGCTGCGGCCGTTGCGGAACGAGATCGTCGGCAATGGCCTGCAGCTGGGTCAGATCAGGGCCCGGCAGCTCAGACTGAAGACCATGGTCAGTGCCCCCGGACTTCGCGAGCTCGGGTGCTGCAAGCGTCGAAACTCGATACCGTCCGGGCTCGGGCAGCGGAATTGCGATGAACATGTCCGGGGCACTGTCTTCAACGAGTCGCATTGCCCTGACAGCCAAGCCGCGCGGAACGTCCCAGGCGATGTGCACATCCCCGAGCATGAACAGCGTCGGAAAGGCATCGCCCTCGAAAGGGATCTTGAGTGCATGTCGGACCGCGCTGTGAGCGCCATCGCATCCGACCACATACTGGAACGCAGTTTTTTCTGCCTTGCCGTTCTCATGCTCGAGCTCGACTTCAACCTGATTTGCATCTTGCCCGAGCGACGCAAGGCTTACGCCGCGTTCAATATGAAGCCCATATTGGTTGAGATGGCGCGTCAGCAACCGCTCGGTCTCGTATTGCGGCAGTCCAAGCTGGGCGTAAGGGAGATCGCTGAGCTGCGGCACCTCATCGATCGGCGCATGGGGATGGATGATTGACCGCAGTCCCCTGATCCAGAGACCGGCGTCGATCATCGTGCGCACGATCCCCATGTCGTCCCACACTTCAAGGGTGCGCGGGGTGACACCGATCGCGCGGCAATAAGGTGACGGCTCCGGCAGCTTATCGATGATGCGACAGCGCGTGCCGTGCCGGGCAAGCTCTGCCGCCAACGTCAAACCGACAGGCCCAGCGCCGACCACAAGAACGTCTGCCAAAGCTGATCTCCTGCCAAACGGCGCCACCGGGCGGCGGAGCACTAAAGCACATTCCGATCAATTCGACATACGCTGCATCGTCATCGCCGAGCTAGTCCCGACGGCCCCGTCAACGACGGACGAGCCATGAACGTGCCGGCCGTCACAAAACGGATAGGTCTTGACTCGAACGAAAGATCCGCCCGCTTCCCTCACGCCATGGCGGGAGCTGCGACCCGAACCCCAGTGCCCATGTTGTTGGGCAGCAGGTCCTGCCAGCGTTCGCCCTTGCGCACATCGGTATCGGCAAGGCTGCGCACCTTGCTGTAGTCTTCAATCCTGACGCCGAGCGGATCCTTGCCGTCCTGATAGAGGCGCACCGAATCCAGGAGCCGGTTGCGTAACCGCACTACGGCGGAATCGGCGGCGACCAGCACTTCCTTATGGCGCTCGACGATCGGGCCCATCGATACGCCGATGCTGGCGTCTTCCGGCACCAGGCCGGCGAGGCCGGACCAGGTTTCGCTCATCCGTCCGATGTTCTGGCCATAGCGGTTGTCCGGCGTTGCCCGATATTCGCAGTCCTTCTCGCTCCAGAGCCGCTCGTCATTGAGTCCGAGCACGGCCCGCATCTTGTCGCGATCGAAGGCTTTGGGCCCATGCGCGATAATGTACGTGCTAGTGTGGTGGTCGTCCTGCGGCACCTCGAAGACAAAGAACTGGTATTGCGCAAGCGGGATGATGCGCGCGGTTGGCAGGACCACCGCCGTGACGCGTACGCTGTCGGTCGGAGTGCCGTCCGCGAGCGGCGGCCCCTGACGCTTGGCCGCGTAGTGATAGCCGTAAGGGGTGTTCTCCAGGTCGAGCGTCGGCGCATTGTCGCCGACCGCCAGTGCCACTGACGTATAGTCCGCCGCCTCGGGAACAAACGACGCTTTGTTCTTCCACTCGGGATTGGCGAGGTTGCAGTGGAGGATTCCCACGTGCGAGGAATCGGTCCCGCCCTCGTAGAGTTGCAGATAATTCGCCGGCGTGTTGATGCGGAACACGCAGCGATTGTCTTCCGGTCCTTCAAAGAATTCGTAGCGCTGGAACGGCGGCTCATGCTCCTTCGGGCCGACGTAGGCCCAGACCAGCCCGCCGGCTTCGCGCGTCGGAAAGGCGGGCGCCTTCAGCCGCGCTTTGAGGCGATCGTCACAATGGTTGGGCGTCTCCTGCACGGTGCCGTCGGCGCCGAATTTCCAACCGTGGTAGAGGCATCGGATGCCATTATCCTCGACGCGGCCAAGCCATAGCGAGGCGCGGCGATGCATGCAGAACTCTTCGAGCAGTCCCACCTTGCCGCTGGTGTCGCGGAACGCAACGTAGCTCTCGCCGAGGAGCGGCAGCCGCAGCGGCGGCCCATCCGGACGAGGCAGCTGCGCCGAGGTGCACACCGGCAGCCAATAGCGCCGCATCATCCCGCCCATCGGCGTTCCCGGCCCAACGCGGGTGAGCAACTCGTTCTCGGCAGCTGAGAGCATGGTGTTCCTCCGTCTTATCGGCTGGCGCGGCTCAGGGAGCCGGCGGCATTTCTCTTTGCTCAGTCGATTACGACGTTTGCAGCGTCCCGTACAGGGTGGCGGATGCATGCCTCGCGGCGCCTAGGCGCGGGCTCAAGCTTTGGTTCAACTACTCATGACTTTGGTGTTGCGATTGCGGTTGCACGATGTATCAAAAATGATACACTTGGATGGACGGGGGGACAAACGTGAAGCGGCTGCCTGCGTTCTTTTATGCCCTGCCGTCTGGGCGGGAACCCGTACGCGAGTGGCTGTTGGGACTGCCGATAGAAGATCGCAAGGTCGTCGGTGCGGACATCAAGGACGTGGAATTTGCTTGGCCGATCGGCATGCCCCTGTGTCGGGCGCTCGGCCAAGGACTATGGGAAGTTCGCAGCACCTTGGCGAGCGGCCGCATCGCCCGCGTTCTGTTTTGCGAGCACAAAGGCCAAATGGTCCTGCTCCACGCCTTCATTAAGAAGACTCAGAAGACACCGGCTGCAGAATTGGAATTGGCGACGAAGCGAAGGAAAGAGATCATATGAAGAAGGGAAGCATTGGGTCATCGTTCGACGATTTCCTGAAGGAAGGCAATATCTACGAAGAAGTCACCGCGCGAGCCATCAAGAGCGTGATTGCGCGGCAACTTGAAGTGCTGATGGCGAAGGAACACCTCACGAAGTCGGCCTTGGCTAAGCGCATGAACACCAGTCGAGCCCAGCTCGATCGCCTACTAGACCCCGAGAACGCGTCGGTAACGCTTGAGACGCTGGTGCGCGCCGCAAACGCGGTCGGCCGGAATCTACGCATGGAGTTGGTTTAGTTATCTTTCAGCCCGGATTTCAGGCTACGCGCGCAAGCGCCCGGTGATATAACGACGAAATGGGTGACTAACTGAAGCAGCAAATCGCCGCCGGGGCTGCACTAAGCGAAATCATTCTTGACAGAGTCATAAGCAAAAGAGCTAACCGGAGTCACGCAGAGGGTGTTCCGGCACCCATTGTACCGCATGGATGCATGATGCGTCGGGCTGTTTGATAATTGAATCATAATTCGCGGCCATCCTTCGAGACGCATGTGTGCTGCGCACACATGCTCCTCAGGATGAGGGCTGCGGTTGGCGGCGCTTCAACAAATTTCAACCCTCATCCTGAGGAGCTCACGCGCGACCGCGCGTGAGCGTCTCGAAGGATGGCCGCACACGTCATGTATGGAGATGAAGGTCATCTATGCGGACCTGGCCATGTATGCGGCGCCCCAGCAGTCCGCGCTACGATGCGGGCAGCGGCGTCACCTAAGCGCGAAAACGTCATCTATGGGGAAAAAGGTCATCTAAGCGCACCGCCATCGATAAGCGCCCTGAGTGCGTCATTGCGCGCCGGCGCTCATTCGGGAGCGCAGGAGCCACGCAACGCGCGATGTCATCTATGTCATCTATGAGGAAAACGACATCTATGCGCTGTAGCCAGGAAGGAGGGCCGCGCGATTTGGGATCAAAACTCTAATCTCGCGCAAACTTTGCGGCAGGGGTCGCCCCGGATCACCGCGCGTGAACGCGGTACCCCTGCATCCGAGCGACAAGCCCTTCATCTATGTCATCTATGGCGAAAACGTCATCTATGCGCGCTACCCCACCAGCTCGCGCACGGCGCGGTCGGCCTGGTCGATTGCAACATGCGCGTAGGCGTCCCAGCCGGCGTCCGAATTGGCGATGGCGACGCGGCCCGACTTCTGTCGCGCAAGCCGCATCGTGTCCTGCCAGTCGTCGCCGTCGAACAGCGAGTTTGCCGTATAGGCATAGCCATGCGCCCAGCGGTTGACCGTGATCGCCGCAATGTCGCGCCCGCTGGCAAAGCCGCCGGGGCCGAGCATGCGATCAAGCTCGTCGCGGATACGGTCTTCGAAATCGGCAAACGTCATGGTCAGCAGGCTTTGCCGGCCGATGCGAAACTGCTCGCGCGCGTCAAAGCCCTGGTTGGGGGCGCTGGGGACATGCACCATGTGCACGGCGATCGGCTCGGAGGGGTCATGCGCGCAGCGATAACCTCCGAGCGACACCGGGAAGTCGAGCTTCACATTGCAATGAAACGACATCGGCGCCGAGATCGAATGCGCGCCAAGCGCAACCCAGGGGTGCCAGTTGCGCAAAACCACGTTGGTGTAGACGAGTGGCGTGCGCACGTTCTGCCCCAAGGCGGCGCGCTGCGGCGCCGGCAGGTCGGGCATCAGATACGGGATGATGGCGTGGAAACAGCCGAGCACCGCCTGCCGGCCGGCGACGCGATGCAAGCGCCCGGCTCGGGCGTAGCCGACGATCACCTGATCGGAAGTCTCGCGCACACTCAGGCAGGTCGCGTTCAGGCGAATGCGGACATTGGTCGCGGCATCGAGCTTGTCATAATCGAACGGCGCCACGACCACGTCGTCCATGCTGTTGCCGGACGCAACCCCGGGAACCAGCGAGCGCACCAGGAGGCGCACGATTCCGGCGTTGCCGTCGGGGAAATGATAGATGTAGGGCTCCTCCCAGGCCGGGTTGCGGTCGTCCGGAAGCGCGAGCCCGGCAAAGCCCGGATAGCCGAGGTCGCGCGCATCCGCCGCCGGCACCGCGTCGGCGCCCAGGCCGAAGAAACCAAGCGTGCGGCCCTGAAAGCAGTTTGCCGCCTCCTCGCTCAGCCCGCAGATCTTCATCAGATAGTCGCGGTAGCTCGTCGTCTTGAGGATTCGGCGCTTGTCCTCGGTGTCCTGCCCCTCCAGCGGGTCGCGCGCCGGATCGTAAAGCGCCACCAGCTCGGCGCGGCTGGTCTCGGAGATGGGATAGCGCCCGATCAGCTCTTCGACCGGCCGCGCGTTGGGACGTTTTTGCGCGTCACCGGGCGTGAGCGCCTCGCCAACGACCAGCGCGTCGCGCCCAAACGCCTCGCGGGCGAAGAACAGAGACCGCGAGAGCCCGAGCGATGCATAGAGATTGCGATCGAACGCCGTCTCGAAGCGGGCGAGTTCGATGCCAAGCTCGCGCAGCAATTCCTTGGCGACCGGGCTGTACAAATTGTTGGGCGACTGCATCGCTTCGCTGCCGCCATAGCCGATGATGCGGCGATCCCCCACGCTGAACTCGTTGCGCTTGGCGTGGCCGCCGAAATCATCATGATTGTCGAGGATCAGGATCCGCGCCTGCGGCCCGACGGCGCGGCGATAGAAATAGGCCGCTGCCAATCCGCTGATGCCGCCGCCGACAACAACAAGATCGTAACTTTCCTCGATCGGCAGGTCATCGAAGGAAAACCGCTCGCCCTCGCGCGCGAGCGCATGTGCGGTCTCGAATGATCCAGGGTGATCGCCGCGCAACCCGGTCAACGCCGGCGGATAATGTTGCGGCTGCGCCGCAAGCTGTGCGGCGGGCGTGAGTCCGGCGGCGATCGCCAGCGCAACGCCATCGAGAAAATCGCGGCGGGTGAGCATGGCCGGGATCAGATATTAGGAATCAGGTGCCAAGAAGGCATTGCCGATCCCCGATCACGGCACGTATCCGATCGCCTCGACTTCGAGCCCGCAGTCCATCGGCGTGCGGCCGGCCTGCATGCGGGTCCGCGCCGGCAAAGCCTCGGCACTGGAAAAGTAGCTGCG
>JAFAXD010000517.1 GCA_019241285.1 Xanthobacteraceae bacterium
GCCGGCCGAACGCGCCGAGCACGGCGAGGCCCTTTGCGAGCGTCGCCATGAACTCCTTGTCGTCGCCATCGCCATGGCCTTGCGCCAATGGCTGCGCCTTGCGGCCTGTTGACTCCATTTCCCCTCTGGTGAACACTGGTCGGGTAACGAACGTATGTTCGAATATCGAACGCTGGCGCGTCTGTCAATCGAACAGGCCGCGGAACCGGTGCATGGCAGGGGAGGACGCCTGAGATGACGAGGTCGGGCCAACGCAATTCAATCGATCGCCGTTCGCTATTGAAATTCTCCGCCGCGAGCGGCGCTGTTCTCGCGACCGGCATGCGCGCGCCGGCGATCGCGCAGAGCCGCGCCGTCAAGCTCGGCTATGTCAGCCCGGTCACCGGACCGCTCGCCGCCTTCGCCGAGGCCGACAACTTCATCCTCGCCAACTTCAAGGAAGCGACCAAGGGCGGTATCAAGCTCGGCAACGCCACCGTGCCGGTCGAGGTCGTGGTCAAGGACAGCCAGTCCAATCCGAACCGCGCCGCCGAAGTCGCGAAAGATCTCATCGTCCAGGACAAGATCGATCTAATGCTGGTGGCCTCGACGCCCGAGACCACCAACCCGGTCTCAACCCAATGCGAGATCGAGGAAGTGCCGTGCGTCTCCACCGTTGCGCCGTGGCAGCCCTGGTTCATTGGCCGTCAGGCCAATCCCGGCGGCGGCCCGCCGGCGTGGACAGGGTTCAACTACACCTATCATTTCTTCTGGGGACTGGAGGACGTGATTGCCGTCTTCACCAATATGTGGGGCCAGCTTCCGACCAACAAATCAGTCGGTGGGCTGTTTCCCAATGACGGCGACGGTAATGCCTGGGGCGACAAACAGGTCGGCTTTCCGCCGGTGCTGGAGAAGCTCGGCTACAAGCTCACCGATCCGGGGCGCTATCAAAACCTCACCGACAATTTCTCCGCCCAGATCAACGCTTTCAAGGGCGCCAACTGCGAGATCCTGACCGGTGTGGTGCTGCCGCCTGACTTCACCACGTTCTGGAAACAAGCGCTGCAGCAGGGCTACAAGCCCAAGGCCGCGTCGATCGGTAAGGCTATTCTCTTCCCAGTCGCCATCGAAGCGCTCGGGCGGGACGGCAATAATCTCTCGTCCGAGGTCTGGTGGTCGCCGAGCCACCCGTTCAAATCCTCGCTCACCGACGTGAGCGCCAAGGATCTCGCCGGTGCCTACGAGTCCGCGACCAAGAAACAATGGACGCAGCCGATCGGCTTCGTGCACGCCCTGTTCGAAGTCGCCGTCGACGTGCTCAAGCGCACGCCGCAGCGCGGCGACGCCAAGGCAACCGTAAAAGCGATCGCCGAGACCAACCTCGACACGATCGTCGGCCACGTGCAGTGGAACGGTGCCGGCGTGCCGCCATTCGCGGCCAAGAACGTCACCAAGACGCCACTGGTCGGCGGTCAATGGCGGCTCAAGGACGGCAACAAGTACGATATCGTCATCGTCGACAATCGTACCGCCCCGATCATCCCGACCGCCGGCAAGATGGAGCCGATTGGTTGATAAAGCGCGTTCCGATCAAATTGCCTCACTCTCCTTCGTCATCGCCGGGCTTGTCCCGGCGATCTGCGTCATTGCGAGGAGCGCAGCGACGAAGCAATCCAGTGCGGCGCCTCAGCGCTGGATTGCTTCGCTTCGCTCGCAATGACGCGGATGGCCGGGAGTGAAATGGCGGGCCTCCTCGACACCATCATCCAGGGCATTCTGCTCGGCGGCCTCTATGCCCTGTTCGCCGCCGGGCTCTCGCTGATCTTCGGGATCATGCGTCTGGTGAATCTGGCGCACGGCGATCTCATCGTGCTCGCCGCGTTTGCCATCCTGGCGCTGGGCTCCGGGTTGGGCCTCGATCCGCTGCTCGCGACGTTACTGGCACTCCCGGTCATGTTCCTGATCGGTTTCGGGTTGCAACAGATTTTGCTCAATCGGACGCTGGGGCACGGACTGCTGCCGCCGCTGCTGGTCACGTTCGGGCTCTCGATCATCATCCAGAACGGATTGCTGCAGGGCTTTACGGCCGACAGCCAGCGCCTGCAGGCCGGCGCGATCGAGACCGCGTCAATCAATCTCGGCGGCGGCGTTGCGGTCGGCCTGATACCCCTCCTCACCTTCGCATCCGCCGTGATCGTGATCATTGGGCTCAACGTCCTGTTCTACAGGACCGCGCTTGGCCGCGCGTTTCGGGCCACCTCGGATGATCTCGCAACCGCCGAACTCATGGGCATCGATCATCACCGCACCTTCGCGCTCGCCATGGGAATCGCCATGATCGTCGTGACGATCGCCGGGCTTTATCTCGGGATGCGCGCCAATTTCGATCCGACCATTGGGCCCGCGCGCCTGCTCTACGCATTCGAAGCGGTCATCATCGGCGGTTTGGGCAGTTTCTGGGGAACCCTCGCCGGCGGCGTCATCATCGGACTCGCGCAGACGATCGGCGCGAACATCGACCCCGAGTGGCAGATTCTGGCTGGACACCTTGCATTCCTATTTGTGCTGGTGCTGCGCCCGCGCGGCCTGTTCCCGCGCGCGCTGGACTGAATGTCATGACGAGTGCAAGCGCCTCACCTCCTACAGCCCAATTCCGGGTCGCGGTCTCGACACCGGCATCCCTCGGGCTCGCTGCGGTCGGTCTCTTGCTGCTTGTTGGCCTCGTCGCCCTGCCTTCGGTGGCCGAAAGAGATCTCATCCAGGATCTCAGCTTCGTCTTCTACATGCTGGCATTGGCGCAGTGCTGGAACCTGCTCGCCGGGTACGCAGGCCTCGTGTCGGTTGGACAGCAGGCATTCGTCGGCCTCGGCGGATATCTCCTTTTTGCCCTTACCATCTTCGGCAATCTTGATCCGCTGCTGGCGATCGTGCTTGCCGGCGTCGTGGCCGGCCTGTTCGCGATCCCCACCGGATTAGTGGTGTTCCGCTTTCGCGGCGCCTATTTCGCCATCGGCAGCTGGGTCGTGGCCGAAGTCTATCGACTGGTGTTCGCGCAAATCAAACAGCTCGGCGGCGGCACCGGCACCTCACTGCCGCCTTCCGTCAGCAACGGCGTCGCCGGCATCGACTGGGTGAAGACGCTGTTCGACGTGCGCGCTCCGGCGGCGCGCGACATCATCACCTACTGGGCGGCGCTCGCGCTCGCCGCCGGCACCCTGGCAGTGGTCTACCTACTGCTGCGCTCCCGGCGCGGGCTCGCCCTCGCCGCCATTCGCGATCAGGAAGCAACCGCTGAAAGCGTTGGCATCAACACGGTACGCACCAAGCTCGCAGTCTATGTGCTGGTCGCGGCGATGACCGGCATGATCGGCGCACTGATCTATCTGCAGAAGGCCCGCATCTCACCGGATTCGGCGTTCGCGGTACTCGATTGGACCGCCTACGTGATCCTGATCGTGGTGATCGGCGGCATCGGCACCATCGAGGGGCCGGTGGTCGGCGTCATCGTGTTCTATCTGCTGCAGCGCTATCTCGCCGATTACGGCACCTGGTATCTGATCCTGCTCGGCGCGATCGCCATCGCGGTAATGTTGTTTGCCCCGCAGGGGATCTGGGGGTCGCTCCAAGGGCGCTTCCGATTGGCGCTGTTTCCAACGCAACGGAGGTTGGAGCGAGCCGATGTCAGTGGCGACCGCACGTGACGAGCACCCCTCCCTCTTGTTGGAGAGCCTCCTAGTGGTCGGCCATCAGCTAGAGTTGCCTTAGCATGGCTACGCGGCGGCGCCCTTGCCTTCGCGCTTTTCTTGTGGGCTAGGGCCGCTACCTTTCAAACGGATGATCTGCTGTAGCGCGTCGAACCAGAACGCCGCGCCAAACATTGTCGCACCGGCCGTAATGAGCCAGCCGACAATCCGGCTGACGGTATCGAATTTCGGGTGCCAAAGTTCATTTTGCCAGAAGGTCCTGAAGCTGTTGGCATCCCTCCAACCTACGGTGCCGGACAACGCGTCCATATCTTCCAGCTTTTTCAATATTTCTCCGGGTCCGTTTTTCGCGATGTCCTCGGCCTTGATCTGGGCGATCGTGGCAGTGTCGATCGGTTGCCTCCAAAGGCGCTCAGTCACGTGGATAGCGCTAACGTTCAGCATGGCAGCAAGTGCCAAAGCGATAAGGAAAGAAAATAATTGCGCACCGCGCTTATACACGCCGCTGACGCGGTCCATCGCCGTGTCGAACCAATGTGCAACCTCGTCCGACATTTTCCCGACGTTGCCCGCCGTACGATCGGCGATGCCCTGCAGCAGGTTGCGCAGTTGCGGGTCGGCCACTGCTGCGATTTTCGTGTTGATCGCGGCGGGAGTCATCGCAGCATCCGCTATTCCGAGGACTTCCGTCATTGCATGCCCGAAACTTTGTGGATCGATATAAGCTGGCAGCTTCGACCAACTTTTGGCGCTGAGCGCAGTCCCGTCCGCCCGCGGATTGATCAATGCATGCTGGTAGATCTGTTGTCCCAACCCCACCAACTTGGGGTCGTTGAGCAGGTCCTGGATCCCTTTTCGCAGCGTTACTGCGCGCCATTTGGTAGCCGAGGCGACCATTTCGGTAATTGCGCTTGCGGCAAGGCTCACAGCCAGAAAGGTGAAAACGAGGCCGATCGCCAGATCAAGAATTGCGCTGCCGAACATCGAAACCTCCCTCCCGCCCGACCGAGCCAGTTTCGCCGATACTCGGTGTGCTAATGCAGGATTCTTATGCGCTCTCCCTCAGAGGGCACGCGACGAGTCAGGCTTCTCCGATCCTCAAGTAAATTTGAGCTGAACATGATCTGCCTTGATCCAGCCCAAACATGACGCGCCGAGCGCTCCAATTTATCGCAGCCTAGCTTCACCGGGCGATGCAATAACCAATCACGAATAAATCACGACGGATTATGAATTAGCGAAACCCCTCAATCGCGAAGAGAAAATGCGAACAGAACGCGCAATCTCAGGCGAGATAGGCGGCGGTTGATAACTCAGGGCGGCGCACTTGCGAAATGGAGCCGCAAATCAAAGGGCCCCGGTGCACAGAGGCATCGCGGGGCCCGGTTTCTTCGCTTTCAGCGAAAGATATCTGGATTGCACCAGCTTTATGTTCGAAGCCTCACAGCGCTTGGCCTTTGCGCCTTGGCTTCGCAACGATGTTCAGATTGTCGGCGGTACAGGTCTCCGAACAGCCAGGCATGTCCCTCACCTGCACCGTGACCCTGCGCTGCGGCAAGGTCACTCATCACTGCACGGTGGAGTCATTCCTCCTCACGAGATGTGATCCTTGGACCGAGGTCCGACCGCTGCGTGCCACCACGACCACACGATCCGGGGCAATTCCCACGAGACCGGGGAGCACCGCTTCCCGCGCTCGCGAGTGCAGCTGGATAAGCCTGTTCCTGTACGGGGATTGAGTCAATCCCGGTGCGGCACTCTGCCCGCCAAAACGCACTTGTTTTTATCGTGACGGGGCGGCGATCGGGAAATCGAAATACGTGTCTGGAAATGGCTCTTCGCGCAGCGTGAAGTGCCACCATTCCTCGTGGTAGTCCTTGAAGCCGTGCCCCAACATCAGGTCGTGCAGCAGGGCGCGGTTGTGCTGGGCCGCGGGCGAGATCGCGGTCACGTCGATGTGCGATTTCTCGTCCATGCAATCGAAGCCGGTGCCGAAATCGAGGCTGCCATCCCGAAACCGCCGGTCCGCCGGTGCGGCGCAATCCACTTTGGGCGCGTCGGCCCGGTAAGGCGCCGGCTCGACCAGCGGCACCGGCACGATGGCAAGATCGACCGTGCTGCCGCGGCTGTGGCCCGACTTGTCGGCCACGTAACCCAGCTTGACGAAATCGGCCTTGTCCACTCGCGGATAAAACTCGGCTTTCATCGACTGCTCGGACGGGTTTTGCCCCCATGTCACGAAGTCGTTGACCGCCCGCTGCGGCCGGTAGCAGTCGTAGACGATAAGGGAGAGGTTGGACGCGGCCAGATCAGCCTGGACCGCCGCAAGTGCGCGCGCTGCCGGCGCGGTGAGAATACACTCCGGAGAGAGGTAGCCCGGGATTGGCCGGCCGGTGAAATTATGGCTGCCGTAGTAGCGCATGTCCTGGCGGACGGTCGGGGCGACATCGCGCAGGTAGACGAAGCCTTGCGGGAGGTCCGCGGGGCGAGCCGGGCCGGCCAGCGCCAGCAACACCCCGATAGACATGCATACGGGTTTCATGGGATCAGTCTCCTGCCTAGCGTAGAAATTCCCGCTTCAGGGTTCGTAATACAGACTTGCAAGGAGATTAGCTGATGCGGTCTTTGACCACGGCGCTCGCATCATGCGCCTTCGTTTTCCTGTTGCTTGGCCCGGCAGCGGCGCAAGCTCAGCAAAAACCACCGCCGGCCGCGGCGCCCAAGCCCTACAAGGTCGTTGCGGTCGAACCACCGCAACC
>JAFAXD010000350.1 GCA_019241285.1 Xanthobacteraceae bacterium
ACATGAGCGCGGACCGGGTCGCGCGAGCGTGGGGCCTGCGCGAAACTCAGCAATTCCATCCCTGATCTCCCGGCGCCGCTTTTCGGACTGAGCGCCGTCAATAGGAAAGCGACCCTAGCACCCTCCCGAAACCGGGAAAAGCCGCCCGGCGGCCGGTCACGACACCGGTAATGACCGAGGTTGACTGACCAAAATGTGATGGTTCTTTGGCGGGGTGAAGCGATTTGGCTGGGCTGTAGATCGCGCCATTTTGTCCTACATTGAAGCCATGAGCGAGACAGAAGCTCTCTTCTCGGTTTTGCGGCAATCGGCGGATCCCGACGCAGTCGCGGCGATCGAAGCGCTCGTGCGCGACGGGCCCGACCATGCTCTCTGCCGGATCAACGTCATCGACTTTGCCAAGCGAGCAAACATTGACGAAGAGCTCGCGATCGCTGCGTTCCTGCATGCGGCCCGGCTTGGGATTTTCGATCTCTCCTGGAACATGCTGTGTCCGGGATGTGGTGGCGTGCTCGACGCCAGCAGCACCCTGAAGACATTCGACCGGGACAAGTACGATTGCGCGCTGTGCGCATGCGGCTACGAGCCGACCCTCGACGAAATGGTCGAAGTCACCTTCACGGTCGCTCCAAGAGTTCGGCACATCGCCGCGCATAATCCCGACACTCTGTCGATGGTGCAGTACTTCCGTCAGATTTTCTGGGGTTCGGGCGTAGACCTCCCTGACGACGAAACCCTCGCTCACCAGTTCGAGGAAATCACGATCGATTCGATCGAGCTCTCGCCGGGAGAGAAAGCAACCCTCTCGGTGCAGCTGCCTACCGAGTTCGTCATCGTGTTTGATCCGGTCACGCACGGCACCCAGTTCATCGACGTCAAAGGCGACGCGACGCGCGAACGCCAGCAACTTGCCGTCGTGTTCAACAATGTGAAGGCACCTACCGGCACCGTGGAATTGCGCCCAGGCCCGCTGCGGGTCTCGCTCGAGAATCAGACCAATCGGCGTGTGCTGCCTGGCTTGTGGATTGCCGGCCATGCACTGCATGAGCTGTTGGGCCGGCGCAAGTCGTTCCTGACCGCCAAACGCCTCCTGAGCAACCAGACCTTCCGCGACATCTACAATACCGATACGCTCGACGCAGATCAGCGCTTGAAGATCACGAGCCTGACCTTCCTGTTCACCGATCTCAAGGGCTCGACCCAGCTCTACGAACGCGTCGGCGATCTCGTCGCTTTTGACCTGGTGCGCCAGCATTTCCATGTGTTGCACCAGATCGTGGCCGCGGAAGCCGGCGCCATCGTCAAGACCATCGGCGATGCCGTGATGGCGACGTTTCCCACGCCAGACCGAGGGCTCGCCGCGGCGCTGCGTATGCGCGAGGCCATGCTCGACATCAACAAGCAGCGCGGCAGCGAGGACCTGCTGCTCAAGATCGGCATCCATGAAGGCCCTTGCCTTGCGGTGACGCTCAACGACCGCCAGGACTACTTCGGTCAGACCGTCAACATGGCGGCGCGCGTGCAGGGCCTCGCCTCCTCTCGCGCCATCTTCGTCACCAAGCCGGTCATCGAGGACACCAGGTCCTCGCAGATCCTCGAGGGCAAAGGGCTCAAGCCAACAGTGCAGCGGGCCGCCCTGCGCGGTATTGCCGACGAGACGGTAGTGTACGAGATCCCCTGACCGGCCTACAGAAAAACGGACGACAGACGAATCGGGTATGATCCTCTACCATCGTCTGATCGAGGGCTCTCGACACCGAGGCAAGCCTACCGGCGCTCAGCACGACGATGGTCCAACTCGCACGCAAACCAACAGCGGGGCAGCGTCGCGCGATGCGCCCCGCCGAGACGCAATGGCTTATCCTCGTCCTCTTTCTGGTCGCCGCCCTCGGCTACTACGCCTACAAGAACCGGCACGCCGCGCCTTCCAACACGATCGTCGGCAAGGCTTGGGTCATCGATGGCGACACGGTCGTCATCAACAACATTCATATTCGCCTCCAAGGCATCGATGCGCCCGAGAGCGCTCAGACGTGTACGGATGCCGGTGGCGGCTCATGGGCTTGTGGAAACCGCGCCACGCGCGAGCTGCGCAACTACATCCGCGGACAGGAACTCACCTGCGACGAGAAGGCGCTCGACCGCTTTCGCCGTACGTTGGCGATCTGCAAGCTCCCGGACGGCACCGACATTAATGCCTGGATGGTGCGCCAAGGCTGGGCGGTGGCGTATGGCTTCAGCAAAACCTATCAGTCCGAACAGGACGAGGCGGAAAACGCCAAGCGCGGCATCTGGGCCGGGACATTCATGGAGCCTGCGCAGTGGCGCAAGCTCAACCCGCGGCATGAGGGAGGCTGATGAAGCTACGCCGCCGCCTTCTGCTCCACGATCGAAACATCGTCGCGCTTCGCGGCCGGATATGGGTACGGGCCGAGCCGCAGGAACAGCACGCAGGTGATGGCCAACGCAACCTCGTAGACAATGAAGATCGGCCCGTAGGAGTGGAAGCGGTCGAATGACAGCCCGCTCAGCGCCGGGCCGAGACCGGTGCCGATATTGAACACCGCAAACATCACGCCGTAGATCTTGCCGTAGGCCTTGAGCCCGAAGTAGCGGCTCAGGAAGAACGCCATGAGATCGATCTCGGCACCGATGCCGGCGCCGCATAGGACTGCGCCGATCAGCGGCACAATGCCGGTTGCCCCGCTGCCGAGCAGCGCAATGCCGAGCATGGGAATGGCGAAAAAGCAGATCGCCACATAAGGCCCCCAGATGCGGTCGAGGCACCAGCCCGCCAGAATGCGTCCGCCGACGATGGCATAGCCGGCAAAGGAGAACATGATGGCCGCTTGCTGCAAGGAGACGCCGCGGTCCGTCAGCAGCGGAATGACGTGGGTGAGCGTACCGTTGATGGCCATCACGCCAAGGAAGAACGCAATCGTCAGCGCCCAGAATGGCCATTGCCGAAAAGCCTGAGCGGCCGTGGTTCCGGGTAAGGAGTCGGTGAGATTGCGGTCCGTGTGGCGAGCGGCAACGCGGGAGAGGGCCGGCGGCTCGCGCACGAACAACGCGACCGGCAGCCCGGCGAGCAGCAGCACGGCCAAGCCCAAACCGAAGTAGGCATTGCGCCAGCCGAAATCATTGATGAGCAACGCCAGGAAAGGCGGCAGAAGCACCACGCCGAGGCCAACGCCGGCCGTGGCGATGCCAAGCGCTAGTCCGCGCTGGCGATCGAACCACTGCGCCACCACGGCCGCGTACGGGATTGGTGTCTGCACGGCGCCAACAAGGCCGACCAACGCGAAGATCAGCGGAATGACGAACGCCGGCTTGGTTTCCATCAACCCGAAACCGGCCACGACCAGCGCGTAGAGAAGCACGCCCGGGATCATCACCCGGCGCGTGCCAAACCGGTCGAGGAACCAACCGAGGAGCGGACAAGCGATCGCGGTGCAGATGGCGGCAAGAAAAACGGCGCTCGAGAGATCGCCGCGGGTGATGCCGAGTTCTGCCGACACAGGCTTCAGAAAAACGCCGGAGGAGAAAATCAGGATGGGACCGGAGCCGACCAACAGACCGCATACCGACGCAGCCACGACCAGCCACCTGTTGGCAAAGAGTCCTCCCATGATCTCCTCCTGTCCGACGCCGCATCGTCGCCGGTCTATTTGTTATTGTTAGATGCCGACGATCGGAACGACGTCCGCGGGCGGCACGTTCCAGCGTTTCGGCTGGCGCCCTTCGGCGATCAGCCTCAGCTCGCGTGTCAGGATGCGACGCCAGAGGATGATGGCCGCATCGGAGCGCCCGAGGAACTCGTGTGTGCGATCCTCGATACGGCCTTGGCCGGCTTGCACGGCAATGTCCTGGACAACGGCGAGATCCGGATGGCGCACATCCTGGAAATGCACCTTGCCGCTCCACAGGTCCTCGACCACCTGCAATACAGGCGGCGCCTCGGCGCGCTTGCGCTCGAGCTCAGCGCGCTTTTCCAGGAAGACCTCGGCATCCTTGCCGGTGACGCGCGCTTTGCTGGTCAGCACCCAGAGGCAGTTCTCGTCGTCGACGGGCGTGAAACTGAAGGTGATTTCGGGCCAGCCGCCGACGCCATCCATGCCGGAGAGCGGAGGCACGATGACCCGCACGATGTTGGGGGCATAGTGCAGGGTGTGGCGGACCATGCCGCTAGCGCGCCG
>JAFAXD010000438.1 GCA_019241285.1 Xanthobacteraceae bacterium
CGCATTAAAACAAACAATCACTTCGGTGGATTGTCGATCTTCCAAGGGTCCTTCACCATCGGGTAGGTCGCAATATCCGCGTTGGTGAGCTTGCCGTCAACCTTGTCGATCCTCCGGATGTAGATGTTCTGCAGAATGTCGCGTTCCTGCGGATCGATCATGATCTCGCCGCGCGGGCTCTTGAGCACCTTGCCTTTCATGGCATCGATATATTTGAGGCCGTCGCCGGACGCGCCGACCTGACCGAGAGCGAGATAGATCAGCTGCATGGCATCCCAGGCGCCGACTGAGGCGATGTCGGTCACGCCTTTATCGCCGAACATCTTGCGCAACTGCGAACGCATCTCGATGTTCTCGGGCAACGTGTTGGTTTCGGTGTAGTGGTTGACCGAATTGACCCCGATCACGTCGTCGCTGAAATTGGGCAGATAGAGCTCGGCGAACTCGCCGCCGCCGAGGAGCCGGATGCCGGCCTGCTTGAGCCCGCGCTCGACGAATGCTTTGACGAAGGCGATCGACGGCGAGCCGCCCGGCTGAAACATGTAGACGGCATCGGGCTTCGCCTGCAGGGCGCGCTCCATGTAGGCGGCGAAGTTGGTTTCCTGGATCGGCGTGCGTGCGCTGCCGATGATCTCGCCGCCGTTTTCCTTGAACGCCTTCGCGAAATAAGTCTCGGCGTCGTAGCCCGGCGCATAGTCGGTGACCAGGATGTAGGCGGTCTTGATGCCGTTGGTGGCGGCCCATTTGCCCATGGTCGCCGCCCATTGCGGGATGGTGTCGCTGGTACGCACATAATAGGGCGAGCCGCGCGTGATCGACGCGGTCGCGGCGTTCATGATCATGACCGGGACCTTCGCCTCATTGGCGATCTGCCCGACCGCCATCGCATGCGGCGAGAGATCGAACCCAGCCAACATCTTGACGCGCTCGCGCAGCACCAGTTCCTCCCCGAGTTGCTTGGCTTTGTCCGGACCGGCGCTGTTGGTGTCGCGGTAGACGAACGCAACCTCGATGTCCTCGCCCTTGGGCCCTTTGACCTTGGTGCCGTGGATCGCCTGGAACGCCTCGATGGCATTCTGGAACTGCGGACCCCAGGAGGCGAAGGCGCCGGTGTAATCGGCGATCAGGCCGATCTTGAAGGTGTCGGCGTTTGTCGCCGTGGGCGCCGTGAGCGCGACAAGCGCCAGGCCGATGAAGGCGGCCCGAGTGGGCCGGCGATCACGCGCTGTCATCTGATCCTCCCGTTGTGTTGTGCTTGCGAGTGGGCAATTGCCACGCATTTGCGTGCGCCATTTCTAGCATTGACACCCGGCTAAGCAATCGCCCAAGGTCTGTCACATAATCTCAGGAAACGACCCGATGAAACGCAGCCAAGACCGCATCCTCACCACCCATGTCGGCAGCATCGTGCGTCCCAAGGCTTTGTTGGATGCCGGCAAGCAGCATGACGCCGCTTATCAGCAGACCCTCAAGAGCGCCGTCGCCGACGTGGTCGCCAGGCAGGTGAAGGCCGGCATCGACGTCGTCAATGACGGCGAGTTCGGCAAATCCGGCTGGGCCAACTACATCCTCGATCGCCTGAGCGGTTTCAAGCCGCAGCCGAACAAACTCTATGAGGCTGTGTGGCTTGGGCGCGATCGCGTTCGTTTCGCCGAATTCATGGCCGCCGAGTTCCCGCGTGGCGCCAAGGGCACGTCGGGCCACGACTGTGTCGGTCCGATCAAATACCAGGGCCATGCCGAGGTTCGGCGCGACCTCGAGAACCTGAAGGCCGCGGCTGCCACGGCGGGTGCGCATGATGTGTTCTTCACCGCCGTGGCGCCGGCGAGCGTCGGTTACGATGCATCCAACGAATACTACAAGACCGAAGAGGACTATGTCTTCGCCATCGCCGACGCGCTGCGCGAAGAATATCTGGAGGTTCACAAGGCCGGCGTGGTGCTGCAGGTGGACGATGCGGTGCTCGCCAACATGTATGATCACCTCACCGAGCAGAGCCCGCAGCATTTCCGCAAATGGGCCGAGCTGCGCGTCGAGGCGCTCAATCGCGCGCTTGCAGGAATTCCTGAGGACCGCATCCGCTATCATATCTGCTTCGGCAGCTGGCACGTGCCGCACGTGGCCGACGCCCAGCTCGAGGACATCGTCGACCTGATGCTGAAGGTGCGCGCCGGCGCCTATTCAATCGAGGCGGCCAACGTGCGCCATGAGCACGAATGGTACGTGTGGGAAAAGACCAAGCTGCCGGCCGGCAAGATCCTGATCCCCGGCATCATCACCCACCACACCACCACGGTTGAGCACCCGCGATTGGTGGCGAACCGGATCGTCAATTTTGCCAAACTGGTCGGCCGCGAGAACGTGATGGCGGGCAGCGATTGCGGGTTTGCGCAGGCCGAAGGGATTCAGCGCGTGCACCCGCAAGTGATGTGGGCGAAATTCGAAGCGCTGGCCGAAGGCGCGCGGCTCGCCAGCAAGGAGCTTTGGGGCTCGCGCGCCGCAGCGTGAGCCTCACCTCTCCCCGCAAGCGGGGAGAGGTTAGGTCTGCGCCGCATCGTCCTAACTGCTCAGCTATTTCGACGGACGTTTCTTATTGGATGGCGCGGCCGCTTTCCGCTGTTGTCCGTCGCGGCGTTTCGCGGGCCTGCGCGGACGCTCCGATCGTCGGGTTGCAGCTGGCGGCTTGGCGCTTGGCCCCGGCTGGCTGCCGGCC
>JAFAXD010000510.1 GCA_019241285.1 Xanthobacteraceae bacterium
AACCGGCTCTACGGGGTGATGAACAAGCGGCTCGCCGATCGGGAATTCCTCGCCGGCAAATACTCGATCGCCGACATCGCCTGCATCGGCTGGACCTTGAGTTGGAAACGGCAAGGGCAGGAGATCGACGACTTCCCCAACCTGAAACGCTGGCAGGAGACCATCAAGGCGCGCCCGGCGGCGGAGCGCGGCCTCGCGGTGCGGATCCCGGATGTTCAACAGGTCGACATGCAGGACCCGGCAGTGCGCGCCGTCTTGTTCAATCAGCGCGCCCGCGCCTGAGGCTGCTTCGCCGGCGGACCCGCCGGTTTCGGCGGGTCCGGCACGTCTTGCCGGACCCATTTCTCGCCGCGGCAAAACAACATGAAGCAGCCCTGGATATAGAGCTCGTTGTCGCTGTGCATGATGATATTGCCGTCGTAGATTTTGCCTTCATCGATGCTGTAGACGCGCCCGTCCCATTGGTCCGGCTCCTTCGCCGGATGCATGTCGAAGACGCCCTGCATTCCCAGCACGGGTTGGCCTTTCTTGGCGGGGTCGACGTTTTTGCTGTCCACGTGCGGCTTGCCGGTTGCGGGATCGATCGGCTCTTTGAGCCACACCACATTGCCGCACAGCGTCCGGATTGGTGGCGCATTCTGATCGGCGGACGCTTGCTGGCTCGGGCAATCGGCAATCCGCACGATCGCATCCTGCCCGGCAACGAGCCACGTGCCGGTCGGGTCGGCAGCTTGGACAATACTCGCCGTCAGAGGCATCAAAATCACTGCGAGGGCGGTCGTCTTCAGCGTCATTGTGGGGACCGTGCGAGCCAGAAGAGATCAGCGGCCAGGAGGAGGAAATGCTCGGGGTCCTATAGCACCTCGCCGGGCTGCGAACGACATCTCGCGGCGCAACTTTACTCAAAAGCCGATGACGCGATTGTGAGGCCCGGTTTTCCGCGCCAGCCGCGTTCAGGAACGTCAAATCGACAAAGCAGCACTAGAATCATATACTTGCCGGTGTCCCTTTAGTTTCGAAGTTCGTCTCAGAGAGTGGCGCCTTGTATCGCCGACTTCGGAGACGGGCACTCGGCGCTTATTCAGTCGGGTCTTCACCATGCAGCTCGCCAACTATCTGTTCTTCACGACAACCTGCGAGCAAGCGCTTGCCTTCTACACGCGATGCGGCTTGGGCAAGGTCACGCAGATGATGCGTTACGGGTCCGAGGGCATGCCTGCGCCGACGCCGGAGATGCAGGGCAAGATCATGCATTCGCGCTTCGAGGGAACGGGCGTTCTGTTCTATGCGTCCGATAATCATGATGCCGAGCCCATGCGGGGCTCGGCCCATCTGCTCATGATGGATAGCCGCGAGAGCACGGACCGGCTGTTTGCGCAGCTCGCCGATGGCGGCACGGTTACTACTCCGCTCGGGATGCAGCCGTGGGGCGATTACTACGGCAAGCTCACCGACCGATTCGGTGTGCAGTGGATGCTCAATTTCCCGATACGATCGAAATCCCTGCAAGCGTGACGCGTGCGCTATGACGAGGATCCGTCCGGCGGCGGCTTCATAGGCTGTTGGCTAGTGAGCGCCTCGCGATGCCGATCGATTGCGGTCTTGGCCCGGTCCCACGCATCGCGTGCTACAACGCGAGACTGCATTTTGCCTTCATCCACGTAGACGAGAACATACAGGTCGCCTTGGTCGTCTTTGAACCGGTCGTAGTCCTCCTGCTTCACCTGCTCGCCGATGGTGAACGTAGTTGACGAATACGGCCGGTCAGCGCTGGAGCTCAGGATGTGCACGCGGCAACTGGGCATTATTGAAAACCTTTGCACGGAGACCGGGAAGGCCGGTCTATGTTTCGCTTCTCTCAAATTGGCGCTCCACCGAGCCGTTGGTCTTGTTTGCGAAGCTGAGGCCTTTGACCGTAGCGATCGGTGATCTCAAACGATAGTGCCCAGACCCGGCACTTGTTCCCTTCTGCGCTCACCGCAATCGAGGTTAGCGGCTTTCCGGTAGGGCATCGTGGCACTCCGGTTGCATGTACAGCGATGTCGCTGGCTTACGTGGAGCCCTCGTGATGAAGTACCTGTTCGTTGTTCTGGCCTGTCTCGCGAATGCGATCGCGGGATCCGCTCGCGCAGAGCCGACCAAGCTTCGTTTCATCCTCGATTGGAAGGCGCAGGGGCCAGGGGCCTGGTATTACGTCGCGCGCGACAAGGGCTATTTTGCCGCCGAAGGCCTCGACGTCACGATCGACCAGGGTGACGGTTCGGCGGCAGCGGTGTCAAAAGTGATGACCGGCACCTATGACGCCGGTTTCGGCGACATCAACGCCATCATCCAGAATGCCGCGCAACGTCCGGGCGAGCAGCCGGTCATGGTCTATCTGGTCTACAACCGCGCGCCCTACGCACTGATCGTCAAAGCGGATGGACCGATCAAGACGCTCAAAGACATGGAGGGCCACACGCTGGCCGCCCCCGCCGGATCTGCGACCGAGCGCATGTTCAAGCCGCTGGCGATCAAGAACGGCGTCGATGCCGCGCAGGTCAAGGTGCTCAATGCGGCGCCGAACCTGATCGAGCAGCTGCTTGTCAACGGCCAGGCCGACGGCATCGCCCAGTTTGCGCCGACGAGCTACATGAACTTCCTCGGCATCAAGAAGGATCCGGAGAAGGACTTTCGCTGGTTCTTCTACAGCGAAAACGGGCTCGACCTCTATTCCAACGGCATCCTGGTCTCGCAAAAGCTCCTCAAGGAGAAGCCGGACGCCGTGCGCGGCCTCGTGAAGGCGATCAACAAAGCGATCATGGACGTCTCGGCTAATCCCGCGCTTGGCATCGCGGTGCTCAAGGAGGTCGAGCCCTTGACCAATCCCGAGCTTGAGCGGCAGCGTCTCGTCTACACGATCGATCAGCAATTGCGCACCGATGAGGTCGCGAAGCTCGGCCTTGGCGATCTCGACGATGCGCGTCTTGCCGCCGCGATCAAGACCGTGTGTGAAGCCTACACGCTGCCCCGCACGCCGACATCGGATGAGGTTTTCAATCGCGGCTTTCTGCCGCCGAAGGCGGATCGCATGCTGCCGGCGCGTCAGTAGAGTGGCCCCTTCAACTAGGAGAACGAGAGTGGAAACCGATCACGAGCGCTTCATGGCGATCGCCATCGAGGAGGCCAAAGCCGGCGCCGCGCAAGGCGAGCAACCATTTGGTGCCGTCGTGGTGCGCAACGGCGAAGTCGTCGTCAAGGCGCGCAGCCTCAAGGTCGGAACCTCCGACACCACCGCGCATTCGGAAACGCTGGCGATCAAGTATGCCACGCAAAAGCTCGGCCAGCGCACGCTGCCGGATTGCACCTTCTATGCGACCTGTGAGCCATGCCCCATGTGTCTTGGCGCGATCCTGAACGGCGGCATCAACACGCTGGTCATCGGCGCTCGCAACCGCGACGTCAGCAAGCTGACCAAGACGGCGTTCAATTTCAAGGACTATACGGTCGAGCGCTTCGCCGAGATGACGGGCTGGAACCTGAACGTGATCGAACACGTTCGCGGCGAGGAATGCATTAACCTTTACGCCACGGCCAAAGTCGAACTGACCCGCTGAGGTCGTCGTGTCTCGGATGCGGACAAGTTTGAAAGCCCGCCTCGTGGCTCCTCGAGCATTGCCACAGAAGGAGCCACCGCAGTAAACCTCGCCGCAGATCAGGCCGAGTGAGGGAACGCGCGTGAGGGTCGCGCTTGCCGTGTTGTTGCTGGTGCTGATTGCTGGCGCGGCGTCGGCGCAACAGACGTTCCACGCCAAGGGGCGCCGCTACCAGTGCCCGCCCGGTAACGGGTCGTGCAGTCGGCTGCCGCCGCGTGCAGTGCCAGTTCAGCCGGCGCCGGATCAACGCCTCCAACGGCCACCGCCGTACGTGCCCTGCGGTTCGCGATGCGACCTGTTGGATCGCATGAAGTGACGGCTACCAACGCCACACGGGCTGCATCTATCGCAGGTCTGAACGACGGCAACGGCGCCTAACTAGCCAATACATACCGCCTGCGCCTCCGACTAAGAGGAGGCTAAGCCCGCTCCCAATGAGCGGAGCAGGAGCGCCGAGATGTGGAGGACCACCGCCCGGATGTGGACGATGACCAGGACCGCCGATGGGAGGCGGAAGGGGCAAGGGACCACCGACGGGGGGTGCAAGGGGGCCAAGACCGGGAGGTGGAGGAGGCGCCCCGACCGCAACATTGTGGGCTAACACTGAAACTAACAAAACGGCGGCGATGGAAACGCCTCTCATTCAGCCAATCCTTCCAAAAGCGCGAATCGACACCGTCACGCTGCCGGAGGATTATTCATGTGTCGCCTTATCCGGCGATATATCCCCGAGGCCATGCGCCGCTCCGGTCTGTATGCGTTCGACCTGCTCCACTGCCCTCCGCCCGCTAGATGTGGCACTCTTCGCCAGCGATCAACCAGGCACTAGGAGAGGAGGCCCGAATGCCCGCAACCATTGGCCCCGGCTCGACGGGCGACGACGTCAAGCGCCTACAGCGCGTGCTCGCGCGCCAACTGCTGTGGAAGCCGTTCGGCCCGATCACCGGCATGTTCGACGCTTCGCTTGAGACGAGCGTCAAAGACTTTCAGCAGAGCAACGGGCTCACTGTGGACGGCATTGTGGGGCCGGCGACTTGGGCGAAGCTGCCAGCCTATCGCGAGGCCTCGCCAACGCTTCGAGACGGCTCGACGGGCCCTGGCGTCGCTTGGTTGCAGCAGGTGATGAAGGGATCGGCGGTCGCGATCCTGTTCCCCGCTTATGCCGGCGCCGTGGACGGCATCATGGGCCCACAGACGGTCATCGCGCTCAAAGGCCTGCAATCCTGGGCCGGCGTCGCCGCCACCGGCGTCGCCGAGGACACAACTTGGTTCATCTGGCTAGCCCCCGGCACCGCGCAGCAGCTCACCGTCGAAGGAGCGTGCGGATTCACACGCAATTTGTTGTAAGGCCCCAGAGAGGCCCCATCCAATGGCCCCAAAGGCCCAAAAATGACTCAGGACTCGTCGACCCCGAGCGCATCTGGGTAGTCCCAGGCTGCCAAAACGAGTACACGGGCTTTCCAGGGCTTCTCGGGAGTCGTGTGGGGCGCACGGAGGTGATAACATCGGAGAGAACGCCGCGACGGGCGGCTGTCAACGGAGGGACATGCGATGTCTACCTTCCGTCACCTCTCCACGACGCACACTTTGCCCTACGCACATCATGTTCGACGGGTTTCGTCGGATCAGCCGTTCCGTTGGCTTCGGCTGGGGTGGCAAGACCTTGTTGCAGCGCCGATGGTCAGCCTGGCCTACGGGCTTGTGTTCGTCGTGGCTGGGTTCGTCCTTACGTTCGGGCTCTGGCGGATTGGGGCCACCTATCTGATCCTGCCGCTTGTTAGCGGGTTCATGCTGCTAGGTCCGGCACTCACGCTCGGATTTCAGGCAATCAGTCGCGATCTGGAAGGCCGGAAGCGTCCATCGTTCGGCGGCGCATTGCTCGCGTGGCAAGGAAACGCCGCAGCGATGTTTAATTTTGGAATGGCGTTTACATGCTTCTTCTTGCTCTGGATGCGTCTCGCGCAACTCGTGTTCGCCCTGACGTTCCCGCGGACAGCATTACTCGACCCGCAGAGCCTTTTGACGACGATGTTGTTCACCTTTGACGGACTGACCTTCTTGGCTCTGTTTGTCGCACTCGGTGCTGTAATGGCGACCTTAGCCTTCGCCGGAGGGGCTTTCGCCCTCCCTATGCTGCTCGACCGCAACGTGGGCGTCATCGAAGCCATGGGGACCAGCTTTACGGCCGTCATCCTCAATGTGCCTACGATGATCGTCTGGGCCGCCATACTCGTTGTGCTGACTGCCGCCGGGATGGCACTGTTCTATGTCGGACTCATCACCACGCTGCCTTTGGCGGGCTATGCAACATGGCACGCGTATCGGGCAGTCATCATTGCGGAAGAACTAAAACTTCCAGCGTCACCATAGGCCGCCCCCAGCGCCACGGACCGGCGCCGGGACGCTATACCCGTCACAGCGTGCCTTCGAATGAAGCCCAGATGCTCGGCGGGGCGGCTTAATGGAGCTCCAGCGTGCGCGGCGTCGAGGCCCACGCGAGCGTGCCGGCGACGTTTGGCTGGCCGAAACCTTACCGCAAAATTCCCCACTCACGTCATCGGTAAGCATCGGCAATGTTATGGGGTTACGGCCGGCAATGCCGCCGCACCTCCGCCCACCGTTGTACCGGTACCGCCGGCGATCGAAGCTGCCGTCGACGCCCCTTGAATTGTATTTCTTAGGATATACCCGTTGGTCGCATAAAGGATTGGGTCGTTGATTGTAGCAGTGACCAATCGTACGTAGTTCAAGAACTTGGCAGTTTCGGAGGTCGTTGCGTTCGAAACATACAGGACGTCTTTGTTGCGCATCTGGAATTTGCTGGCGAGGAAATATCCCGCTGGATCGCGCAGGTCCAAATTATACACGACGGGGATAACCGGCGAATCAAACTGCAGAACATTCACTCCGAGTTGTTCTGCGACCGCGCGCGACTCGCCGCGATAAAGAAATACTCCCTTCGGTTCGGCTCTCGAGTCGTCGAGCCCTTCGGCTTTTGCGATCGCCTCAGCAAGTGAAATGCGCCATGCGTCGAAGGGGTACTGCCCTTGTTTTCCTCCAACGAGGCCTGTTGCGCCGAAAGCCACAAAGGTTTGTGGCTCTCGATATAGAAAAAGCGTATCGTTTGGACGTACATAAATGTTGTTCGCAGGCTCATATACCAGCGCGCCGAAGGGAATGATTTCTCGGCGACCATCCCTTTCCAGCATAACCCATTCATCGAATCCCTGGCTCTTGGGTCCGCCAGCTCGGGCGATCGCATCGACTAAGCGTTCTCCAGCAGCACTGGCCGGAAATCGAGAGGCCTTATTCACGTCTCCAAGAACGCTCACGAGAGAGGTCCGTTGATCAACGAGGGCGACGACAGCTTGCGGTTCTATTGCCCTGTTTTTGAGCGCGTCTACGATCCCTTTCGCGACCTGTGGGGGTGTAAGTCCCTTCGCGCGGACACCGGAGGTGTAGGGGACGGAGATGTTTCCGTTGTTGTCCACCGCCTGATCGGGGAGCGTGATGAAGTTTCCGGGTCGGACACCGGCTTCTGAAGGTATAAAAAGCCCTCCAGCGGCAGCTTCAAAGATTGTCACACTTACAACATCTCCGACGCCAAACCGGATCTCACTTGGCACGCGCTTGTTGGCAAACGTGGTCCCAAGTCTCGGCTCATTGTCCGCGAGAATACGGAGGACCGGAGGAGTGATCTTCACAAATCCATATGGCAGGCTGTCGGGACGACCCGGGCCCGAGCGGACATCGTAATCCGCCGGACCGTTGGTTGGCATGTATGAGCAACCAGCGTTGGCAATGGCTGCCAACAGCACAACCAGCACCCGAACTTGCATGATCCCAACCCAAATTCCCCCAGGAGATCGATATCACGTTTGTGACGCGCTTCAACAGGGTCTCTCCCTGCTCCATTGGGACTTAACGTTTTAGATGCAACGATAAATAGCGGCGAGGGTCAACTCTGTTCTATCTCATGCGCTTTTGTGTGCGGGGGCAGCGAAGGAAACCGATGGCTGACAATCCATATCAGCGGCGTTTTGTCCCCGCAGACAAGCGAAGGGCCTGCACCGAATTGCTGTTGCAGACGATTGCGCTGCTCGACAATTGCATCTTTGATGGCCTCGTCGTAACCACCGATCCGTCGCTGGAATCGCTGACACCACGTGTCATTGCGTTCGCGGCGGAACACTGGTTACCGACGATGTATCCATTCAGTTCCGCAGTTCAGTACGGCGGGCTGATGTCCTATTCGATCGACTTTTTCGAGATGTGGCGCCGTGCCGCGGTTTATGTTGATCGAATCCTCAAAGGAGCAAGTCCGGCCGAGCTTCCCGTCGAGCAGGCAACCACGGTGGCCTTGAAAATCAACGTCAAGACCGCAACAGCCTTGGGACTTTCCATTTCACCATCGTTCCTTGCCCGCGCCGACGAGGTGATCGAATAGGCAGATCTGCGTGGAGCAATTGCTGTACTTGCTCACTTGCGGTCCTGGCACGAAGCAGCCGATCAGCAACGTCCCCGATGGAGTCCGCTTGCAGGGGAGGGACGGACATAGCGAGTGAGGCTCTGCGGCGGCAATTGACCCGTAGGCGATTTGGCGGCTTTGTGCCAAACGGCCAGAGGCCGGCGCCAAGCGCTTTTCGGCGACTAGAGGTGGTACTCGCAGAATCATTTCGGAAGCAAACTGCGTCTCTCAGTGAGAGAGCGAGCCGTGAACGAGGACAAAATCCGAGACCTCATACCCCACGCCGAAGAGTGCAATTTCCGCCATCGGATAGCCGAGGATCGACAAGTCCACTTCTTTGACCGGGAGCCCCGCGATAATGTGATCCGTTGGTATTTGATCGGCAGGAGCCCTGAGGCGGTCGCACGCGATATTTTGGAGGGCGTCTGTAGTCGTAGGCGATCCGGCAGTAGTCTCAAACTCAAGAAGCCATTAGGTTGTTCGCGTTATGGCACGAGCAGCACAGCCCACTACCATCAAGCGATACGCCAACCGGCGCCTCTATGACACGAGTACCGGTCGATACGTGTCACGGAAGACTCTGGAAGCGATGGCACAGAGGGGCGAGGTCTTTGTTGTATTGGATACCGTAACGAGTGAGGATATTACGCACTCCGTGCTGGGCCAGATAATCGTTGCGCAGGAGGCAAAACAAGACCATCCCCTCCTGCCGACTGAGTTCATGCGGCGCGTGATCGGCTTCTATGGCGATGGTTTACGGACCGTGTTGGCCTGCTACTTGGACTTCTCTCTTCTGACCCTGACGAACGAGACGGTGCGGCAGCGAATGACTGAAGCCGGAAGCTCGGCAATCAGACTCATGGAGGAGCAAGCACAGCAGAACATCAAGTTCGTTGAGATGATCCTATTCAACCTCACTCCGAGACAGCCGGAGGCCAAGGAGCGTAAGAACGATCCGAAGGCATAAACCGCCGCACCGCCGCGCCTGTTTGCGGGCTCCTATGGAGCCATAAGTTCGTACATATCCGGTGTCGTCGGAGCGGCAGAAACGGTCCACATAACGCCATCTGCTACGATGGCGAGAGTAAGCGCCACGGCGATTGCGATGAGCGCGTCCTGTAGGATTTTCATGCCGCAGACTGAGCAAACGGCGTGCCAAGTCTTGAACGGGCCGATCGTGGCCGGTCTCCCCAGTGACCGCCGCAAGACTTCAGGCGATGCTGTACTCGTGGCTGGTCCGGCGAGGCTATCCCCGATCAAAGCGGCACGAAATCACGACGGCGGGATCGGGTGGAGGCGCGGCGCGATGCCAAACAATCGACGATCCATTTTGGCCGGACCCTGCCGGCCAAGAGGACACGTGTTTCGACTTAACGCAGCCCCATTCTTTCAGCAATCCAGGCGTATATCGTGGGAAGGGTATCTGGAGTGATCCCCATATGATCGCCCGGATAGAATCGCGCCGTCTTCGGCCGCCCATGCTGCAATAGGAGGTGCATGTCTTGCGGACTAAAAACGGTGTCGGCCGTGCCATTAATCAGCAGTAGCGGAGCGGAGGGGCGGTCCAGCCATCCCTGCTCCAGCAACGAAAGCTTAGGGGCGTTGGCGACCCAGTCTTCAAAAGTGTTCAGGCCCAAGGTGGAGGCCAAGGTTTCCGCGAGTTCGAACGGATATGTGCCGTATTGTGCCTTCTCGATCCATTCCGGTTGGAACGTGTAGTGACAGCAGCCACCGTGATCGACCACGCCAGAGAATTGTTCGGCATGCGTATGGGCAACCTTCGCCGCCCAATAGCCACCCGTGCTGAGACCCCATCCGACCACTCGATTCCCGTCGAGATCCCTGCGCGACCTGATCCAGGCGAAAGCCGCATCCCACATCCGCTCAGCGTCGGCTGACGCCAAGACCGGAGCGTCGGCAGTTCCGGGGATATCGATCACCAAGGTCGCAGCGCCCTTGTTCAGCAGGGGCGCGAACAGATCCGCAGTATCTTCCTTGTAATAGTCGAGCCCTCCCCAGGCGAGCAGGACGGGCAACCTCCCGGGCACTGACGGCTTGCGAAAATCGCCGAGCACCACCTTGCCTTCACCGGGCCTACCATCGAAGGGCATTTCCACCCGCTCTACCGGAACGGAGAAGTGCTTGGCGGCGGCCAGAAACATCTCTTTGGACTTCTCGTAAGCTGCTTTCTTGCCGGGCGAGTTGCACGCGGGCCACCGCGCCATGCGGTAGAGCCCAGATGCGCGCAAATAATTCCGCCGCGCGGCGTCTAGATCACCCTCGCGCTCAGCCGCCCCTGCCGCCCGTTCAAACGGCTCGGCCACCGCACTGTATGCGTCGGCCCATGCCTCCCGATCCAGCGTTCGGAGCCGCCTAAAGACTTGCTCATGGTCCTCGTACGAAGTGTAGTCAAAAGGATAAACTCCGAGCCGTGCCGCTTCCTTCCAGTTGGCCCAGACTGCACTTACCGAGCGCGTGTATCGATTCATTTTGCCGCCCAGTAGGCTAGCAGGTGGCTACAGTGATCAGATCGTAACACCGCGGGAACATACAGCGGGGGTGAACGGATGCACCAGTACCCCGAACATGCCGCACCCTGCTCGCATTTTGAGGTCTTCTATTCACCCAGTTTGCGATGGTTCGCTCCTTATTCAGTTAATCCACGGAGGGCTTGATTGCCGAGCTCAGTCACATCATCCGAAAGCGGCAGATACCCGAGCTGCGCACCGTAGTTCTGACCTGCCTGCGAAAGGCCCCATCGCGCGAACTCCCGCATAGTGGCGCCCTTCGCAGCGTCAGCATAGCGGCCATAAAGAAACATCCAGCTGTACGTCGTTATCGGATACGCTCCTGCGCCGGAGGGATCCGCCACCGAAGCGGCAAGCTCGCTCACTTTGGCCACCCGGCCCGCCAGGGCTAGCTCGCCTGAACGTTCTGTAGGGGTTATAAAAGCTCCAGCTTTGTTTTGCATGGCCGCCATTTTCAGTGCAAGACGCTGCGCAAACCAGTATTCGACGTACCCGATTGAACCTTCGCTGAGGCGAATACGGGCTGCAACACCTTCGTTGCCGGAAGCTGGTAATATGCCCGCTGGCCAGTCGATCAGTTTGCCAACACCCATACCGGCAGCCCGCCATGCTGGACCAATTGCCGCGAGGTGACTGGTGAAGGCGGCGTTCGTTCCGCTACTGTCTTGACGAACCACCAGAGCAATGTCGCGATGGGGAAATGCAATTCCTGGGTTCGCTGCAACGATGCGCGGATCGTCCCATCTACGGATCTTACGCGTGAATATGTCCACGCAAACATCTCGTGGCAGCTTGATTTCAGTATTGACACCGGGAATGTTGTAGGCAATCGCAATCATGCCTGCCGTAAAGGGTAGGATGATGGCATCCGGAATTTTAGCGGCCTCAGTTTCGGAGAGTATTTCGTCGCTGCCCGCGAAATCAACGGTTCCTGCCAGGAAACGCTTAACTCCTTCACCACTGCCCACAGCATCGTAAGATATCGTCACGTTGCGGTGTGTTACATCAAATTCATCAACCAACTTCTTGTAAAAGGGTGCCGCGAACGTTGAACCGGCACCTTGTACAAGAATCACATCACTTGGCTTTGCGTCGTGTGCGCAGATAATAAGCGCCGCACAAGCCAACAAGGCGATACTAGCGATCACCGTGTTGGCTGAACGCATTTTCAACATGTATGCACCCTCCATGCTCGATAATCGGCCATCTAAACATCGATGCGAACGAGCTAGAAGTGAATTCGATCACAGTGGAGCAATTTAGGTTGGGTTCGATGCGAGCATGGAGCGTTTGTTGGCCACCTCTGTTGAGAACTGGCCGCTTTACCGGACACGTGTATCCGGGGCCCTAGGTGAGGATTGCGAGCAACGCAATCACCAGCAGGACCCCTGTTATGATGATGATAAGCGGGGCAGCGAAATCGCGGTAAGACGACGATCCAAGGTCATCCATGGCATGATAACTCAGACCAAAGAAGAAGGGCTTGGGCATCACCGGGGCTAAGCCGATGTCCGAGGGTAACGTCAGTCGAGTCGCAAACGGTCGCCTTCAGTGCCGGATCGCCTATGCCCTGCGCAAGAGAGCGCATTTGCTCGGCGCGGTTCAAGCAACGCGCAGGCGGACTGATCGCAGAATACATTCGTAGCCCCCCAGAGCTTTGAAGTGCAATGGTACGGTCAGCCTTCAATCTGCGCTACTGTACGGCGGTTGAAGCTGGCACTCGGTGCGCGCACGCGCCGTCGCCGTGTTCTCAATCCCGCGTTCGCGTTGATCAAAGATTATTGGTCAGGAACCGCTGCCGTCTTTCTCGGCCTAGCCCATCCAAGCCACTGGCGCTCCATATTCTCGTATGTGCGCTTTGCTTCAGGATCAGGGCTGAGTTTGGCGCGTTCAGCGCATTCTTTGGCTTGCAGTCGATATTCTTCGGCTCCTCTAGGCACAGTAACTCACCAGGCATTCTACCGAAGTCAAACAATGAAACATGACCTGAAACCGGGGCCGCGCGATTGCGCTCGGCTACAGAGGGACGGAAATGGACGTGCGGGCTCGGCTTCTAGGCAATCGGGAGCTAATCGAAGGCAAGTTGCTACACGACAGAGTTGCAAGCGATTATGAGTTCTTGCCCCGACGAGGTGGCGGCGGCATCTCTGATCTACAGCCCTGATGGATACATGTGTGCGACCTTGTCAAAGCGGGAGCGCTTGCCAGAGACGCGTCTGAAGAGTTCTGATCGGTCCGTTTTAATGCGCAGCCCCTATGCGTGTTCCCTGTTTCTCCAATGTCGCAATCGCATCACGCAGGACCTCACGCACATGCGCCGATTGGCGGGCATCGATCATCGCGGGATCGAGATAGAAGTCGAGCCCGGTCATGTGCTCACTGAAAATCTGCACCTTGTCGCCGGAAGCATCGAGCATGCCATCGACTGCATAGGGAATGACGTCCCGACTGATCCCCTTCATTGTGATCGGTGGGAGCGGATGGGCGACCACAATGCGTCTAACCAGGGCGTAGGTTTCATAGCTGACGACGACGTGTCCGGGTTCGGCAATCGACTGCAGTCTCGCAGCAAGGTTCGCCTCGGCGCCGATGATCGTGTAGTCCATGCGGTCGCTGCTGCCAAAATTGCCGACGTTGCAGAACCCGGTATTGACACCCATTCGCACGCGGAACGGGTTCTCTACGCCCTGGTTGCGCCACTTAGCGTTGAGTTCCGCAATACGGCGTTGCATTTCGAGCGCCATGCGCATGCATGCGGTCGCGTCTTCCGCTTCGCCCTTGCTGTCGGGGTCACCAAAGAAGATTAGCATTGCGTCCCCGACGAACTTGTCAATGGTTCCGCCGTGGCGCAAGGCGATCTCGGACATTTCAGTGAAATACTCATTGAGTAAACGCGTAATCTGCTCCGGTTGCAGCCGCTCCGTGGTGGCGGTGAAATCCTTGATATCGGAGAAGAAGATCGTGAGCTTCTTGCGCTCGGTGTGGATGGTGACGTCCTTCTGGCCGCTGAATATGCTCTTGTAGATCTGCGGCGAGAGATAGCGTGAGATCTTCATCGAAAGCGAGGCCAGGAACTCGTTGGCCGTCTCTAACTCCTGGTTCATTCCGCGGATCGTTGCCGCTTGCCGGCGTTGCATCAGGATGAACGTTAATCCGGCCGCCGCCACCATGATAAAATACATGAGCAGGTATTTGAACGAGAAGATATTGGCGGCTATCGGCGAGGTGATCGTCACCTCTTGGATCCCGCGCACATCGCCAACCTTCCAGTCGCGCTTGGGACTCTCAGCATGGCTGTTGTGACACTCCACGCAAGCCGCTCCCATGATTACTGGCGCGATCAACCGGATGCGGTCGTTGAAGAGCGAATTGGACACATCGGTCACAAGCTGGTGCGGGTCGGCGCGCAGGCCCGCCAAGGCTTTGCGCTCGAAGTCGTCAAGGACGTGCGGCGCTCGGTTCTTGAACGGATAATCCGATACGAACCGGTAGGTGATGTTGTGCTGCTGCTCGCTGATGACGCGGCCAAGCTCGAGCGACAAGGTCGCCGGGATCGGGATCGCACCGGGAATGGCCTGGTAATTGTGCGTGACCTGGGTCGTAGTGCCTGGCGGTGCAGCGAGCACGCGGCCGACAACGTTATTCCCATAGAAGCCGCGCATGCTGGTGATCACCGAATTGAGATCACTCGCCTGTCGCCGGAGCGCGGCATCGGTGAGGTTCAGCAGGTCGAGCCAGACAGCGAGCGGCAACCCGAGAAGTAAAACAAGAATAAGCATGATCATGGCAACGGTGCGCGCACGTGTGTGCCTGAGACGAACGTCGGCCATTCTCGCTTGCTCCTACGATGCTTCGCCTACCGCTGCGCCTTTACATGTGTAGATGTGATGGGCGTCACCCACTATTTCCCCAGGGGTCGGATTAAAAGGGCGTTAACTATCGCTTTCTGTACGTTCCGGGCCGCTGTACTTGCTTCATCTTCGCTGCGGTACCTGAATTCAACTAGTGGATGACCTTTTTGGTCGGTGATAATGAAACCCCAGCCTCCTTCATTGACTGGCTGCACGAGCCAAAAATGGTCGATCTGCATTTGGCCCCCCGTTGTTCGGAATCCCAGCTTAGACACTATGTTGCAATACCTGCGTTGGCTAGACTTGAATTGCCGCCTTGGGTGACCTGTTGATCACGGTAACAGACGCGGGCCGTGTTGCGCTCGATGAGGTCAGACGCGCAGCCTAAAACTCTGAAATGGCGGCCCGAAGGTGCGGGCTAACGCGGCCTCATCCGTGGGCAGCCTATCTCACGGAGACCTGCGTTCGCCGCGGGCCGCAAAGCTGCTTGAAACGGGCGTGGGCTGCTGGCAATCCACTGACATCGAATTCAAAAACGTTATCGTCGTACGAAATCGTAAAGGTCTGTTTGGCTGTCTGTAGAGCATTCAGGAACACTTCGAGCTTAGGATTTTGCCCTCCATCATAATCCATCGCGACAGCCACGAAGTTTTCGAATACGAGAAAATCTAGCTCTTCACGTTTACGTTGATCAGATCGGATGGTTACCGGAAAGGAGCGCAGCCGATCGCGTCCGTATTTCCCATTCAACGGCACTGCAACATTCAGCGATCCGTTGCCATCGCAACTCAGCCAAAAGCGACCAGTGTGGTCGCGCGACTCAGCAATCAGCAGATACGAATGGTCGATCAAACCTTGCCTGACTTGCCAATTATCAAACGAGACATTGTCGGAATTTGCGTCCGTAGGAGTGATCTGCGGGTCAGCACACGCCGTCGTCCCGGCGATCGCTAAAAGGATAGTACCTGCCACCAGCGATTTGATCATTGCTCCCACCCCCGTTCCCCGAAGCATTATACCCCCGCTGGATGTTGCGCGTGCAGTTGGCCTTTATTGATTTTGTTCAGGTGTTGCAGTTCGGACACTGCCGAGCAGTCTGCGCGAACTATTGCGTCTCCATCACACCTGGTCGCTGCCGCTTGTTCAAGCCGATCAGCATGGCGCGCTCTATCGCTGGATGAGCGGGGTTCTTGATCTTGATCCGCTCGCGGGTACGCCGGAGGGTAGCGACTGTCGCGCCGCTTGGCGATGATGCCCTCTCGGCGCTGGTCCACGGCGGTGGACACTTCAGACACTCCGAGGGTGGTTGTGACCATGGGCGGTTTACCACACCTGGTATACTATAATAGACGCGGGCACGCGGGCATACGCGCGTGAGTGCCCGCCGTATCCACGTGATCGTAACCATCATATGAAACACTTTCAGAAGTATTCTTCTTTCATTGCATACACATGGGACGTTCATCTCAACACAATGTAGGAGTTGGGGTTCGAAATCCTCTTTAGGCCACATCGCTATCGGCACTCGGTGCTCAAATTCGAGCGTAGCGAGATTTGAGGCACGATTTGACGCGCCAACCATCAACGTCGCGCCGCAATGGATAGGACTAGGTAAGAAGCTCAATTCCTAACGACGATATCGCCGTCCGCCGGTCCGCCTGTTTCAATGAACACGGGGGTCGTGGCCGCAATTCTGCAGCCGGACCAATGCTTAGGCTTTCGCGTGTTGTGGCCCCTGGGAATGAAATTCGGTTAGTGCACTGGTTTGGCGAATTCTGTAGTTTCTCCCCGCGGCCGCGATAGACGGCTGCGATCAGGGAGGGCTACATGTCTGTATCCATGTTCCGCTGCGGGGTGCTTGTTATCGGCTGCTCACTCGTTTCCACGCTGGCACAGCCAGCACATGCGCAACTGATTATTCAAAAGAGTTTGTCGCCAGCCATGGTTATCACCATGGCACAAACTGCAATGGAAACCTGCAGAGCTAACGGTTACCGCGTTTCGGTGACGGTTCTCGGCAACGCCGGCGAGGTGCTCATTCAGTTGCGCGGCGAAGGTGTCGGGCCGCATACTATGGAAAATAGTCAGCGAAAGGCCTACACGGCTCGTACGTTCCGCGTACCGTCTGGGGTGTGGGCAGAGAACCTCGCTAAGGATCCAATCCGGGCGGGACAGTTCCTCACCGGCGTCATTGCCTTTGCCGGCGCACTACCCATCAAGGTTGGCGATGACGTGATAGGCGCCATTGGCGTGTCGGGTGCGCCAGGGGGTGAGAAAGATGAGGCATGCGCGAAAGCCGCAATCGACAGGATTGCAGATCAGTTGAAGTAGCAGTGTTTTGCCGTCCCGGCACCAGCACCCGTCTGCGGCACTGGAACCAATCTCGAGCGCGGGAGGGCGCTCTGCATAGTCCTCCCGACGTCGGCTCCGAGCCCAGGAGGTGCCATACGGGCCAACCTAGCAAAAGCACAATTGATTCCCAAAGACCCCGGGCAGACGTGCTCGGGGTCTTCTCTTTTTGTGCTCCGGGAACGGTCCTCGCCGTCTCATCGAACCTGTCTATTTGGCGCGCCCCCGGATTGTTGGATCTAGTGTTGCACGTGTGTCTCAGTCGCGAATTTTCGTTGCTAAGCGCGATTTCATAACTTCTCAACACTTTCATTAGCGCTACCGTCGCATCCGGGTATGAGACGAACGATTCGCAGCAGCGGCGAATAGCCGAATGGCTGGAGTGGGGGAATGAGCGAAGGCGGGCTAATCCGCGCTGCGGCTGCCGTCTGCATTGGGACATGCGGACTAGCTTGGTCGTTGCGTGCGCCAGCTGATACACTTCCTGGAGCGCTTGCGCAGGCTTACGTCTGCAATCCAGTTATCAACGCGCAACGCGCGGCCTTACGAGCGACCGACGAAGGGGTGGGCATCGCGCTGTCCGGCTATCGGCCGACCATCAGGGGGCAGATCCAGGATGGCTGGGCCGATCAGGTGCAGACCGTGAGGGCCCCCAGAGCATCGACTGCATTAGAGCGGGCGCTGCCGCCATCCTTGGGTGGGCCCGTGGGGGGGGCCGCCACACCTGCGAATGCGACGCTCGTTGATTACCCGACGTCGTGGGCGAACTATGCAACCCAACAGTACACGCTCGCGGCAACGCAGACGCTCTACAACGGCTTCCAGACCACCAATCGGACGCGGCAGGCCGAAAGCCAGGTCTCGGCTGGCCGCGAGACCTTGCGCCTCACAGAGTTGAACCTGCTGCTGCAGGGCGCGACCGTCTACATGGACCTCCTGCGGGATGCCGCCACCCTCGAGCTCAACAAGAGCAACGTCGTGGTGCTGCAGGAACAGCTGCGGCAAAGCCGCGACCGTTTCAACGTCGGCGAAATCACCAAGACGGACGTGGCGCAGGCCGAGTCGCGGCTGGCCGCCGGCCGCTCACAGCTCGCTGCCGCCGAGTCCCAGTACATCACCTCAAAGGCGCGGTACGTGCAGATTATCTGCGTGCAGCCGGGCAAGCTTGCTCCTGGTGCGCCGGTCGACAACAAATCTCCCCCCTCCCTCGAGCAGGCAGTCGTGGTGGCGCGGCAGGAGAATCCTAACGTCACGGCGGCGGCGCTCGGCGTCGACGTGGCGGCTCTTCAGGTCAAGATCAACGAGGGGGCGCTTTATCCGACGGTGGTTGCGACGCTGCAGGCGCAGCAATCGTATTCACCGGTGCCGCAACCCAACGTCCTGCGCTCATTGACAATGCAGGCGTTCGGCACCGTAACGGTTCCGTTCTACCAGGGCGGTGCGGAGTATGCGACCATCCGCCAATCCAAGGAAACGCTGGGGCAGAACCGCATCAATCTTGATAACCAACGCGACACGGTCCAGCAGCAGACCGTGCAGGCGTGGGGGCAGGTCCAAGCCGCCAAAGCGCAAATCCTCGCAACGCAGGCGCAGGTGCTGGCGGCTGAAACCGCGCTCAACGGTGTA
>JAFAXD010000671.1 GCA_019241285.1 Xanthobacteraceae bacterium
GTGCGCCGGTGATGTCGCGGCCGGCGAGCACGACGCGGCCGTCGTCCGGTCTCTGAAAGCCGCTGATGCAATCAATGGTCGTGCTCTTACCCGAACCGTTCGGGCCGATCAGCCCGGTCATGCTGCCAGCCATGATCGCGAACGACACGCCGTCGACGGCGCGGATCCCCGCATAGGCCTTGTTCAAGCCCTGAACGTCGAGGAGTACGCTCATCGCAGCGCCGCTCGCATGCGCTCCACGCGCCGCGCCCGCCACCAACCGGCAACGCCCTCGGGCATCGCCAGCATCGCCGCGAGCAACACGGCGCCGTAGATGATCATGCGCCAGTCCTCGGAGAAGCGCAGTGCCTCGGGCAGGGCGGCCATCAGGACGCCGGCAATGACCACGCCCCAGAAGCTGCCCGCGCCGCCGATGATGACCATGATCAGGAACGTCTGCATGTAATAGAAGTCGAGGAACAGCGGATCGATGATCTTCAGGTGGAACGCGTAGATGCCGCCAGCGACCCCGGTGATCGCCGCCGCGATCGCGAAGGCCGCGAGTTTGTAGGGCATCGGGGAGATTCCCTGCGCCCGCACCAGCGGCTCATTCTGTTTGATCGCGACCAGCGTGCGGCCGATGCGCGAGGTGCACAGCGCGTAGAGGAAGCCGAGCGCCAGCAGCGCGTAGGCCCAGGCGAGCAGATAGAACTGCGGCGTGGTGCGGAACGCGTATCCGAACAGCGTAGGCGGCGGCAGCCCGGGGATGCCGAGCGGTCCGCGCGTGAGGCTGACCCAGTCGCGTGCCACCAGACTGACGAGCAGCGCGAACGCCAAAGTGGTCATGACGAACGCGTGGCGGTTGGTCCGCAACGCCGGATAGCCGATCGCCAACGCAACCACGGCGTTGATCAGCGCGGCGCTGAGGAGCCCCACCCAGAAGTTTCCGCCAAAGGTCATCACCGTGAGCGCGGTTGCGTAGCCGCCGATACCCCAAAAACCGAGCTGCGCAAACGACAACAGCCCGGTGTAGCCATAGACCAGGTTGAGCGCCGCAGCGGCGACCGTGAAGATGCACGCCGACAGCGCAATGCCGATGATGTAGTTCGAGGATGTAAGCCACGGCAATGCGCCGGCGAGCGCCGCCGCGGCGATGATGGCGACGAGCTTCATCCGACGCGCATCGCTCCTCGTTTGAATAAGCCCTCCGGGCGCAGGCACAGGACACCGATCATCAGAACGAAAACCGCCGCCTCCTGCCAGACGATCTCGAAGAAGCCGCCGATCCAGCTTTCGATCAACCCGAGCAGCAGTGCCGCCGCGATCGCGCCCGGGATGTTGCCCAGCCCGCCAATTATCACCAGGGCGAAGGCCTTGAAGATCAACGCCTGGCCCATCGCCGGCGTCACGAGCTGCACCGGGGCGAGCGCAGCGCCGGCGAGACCGCACAGCGCCGTCGCCAGCACGACGGCGTTGCGGGCCACGGTGCGTGGCTTGATGCCGACCATGAGCGCGGCCTCGCGGTTCTGGGCGATCGCGCGCATCGCCCGCCCGAACTGGGTGTGGTTCAGCAACGCATAGAGCAACGCGAAGGCAGCGACGGCGGCGCCCGCGCCGATGACCCGGGTCCAGGTGACGCGGATAGCCCCGACCGAGAAGCCGTCGAAGCCGTACTGCGTGTCGACCATGCGCGGGTTCGCCGAGAAGGCCAGTTGTGCCGCATGCAGGAGGATGATCGAGATCGCGAGCGTGATCAGGATGCTGCGCTCGAACGCCCCACGCTGTAGCCGCGAGAGGAAGAGATCATATAGAATAAGCCCGCCGACCGCGGTGACGACGATTGCCGCGAATAAGGACGGCCAATAGGAAAGCCCCATTGCCGGTAGCGCAAACGCCATGGCGAACGCGCCCGCCATGAGGAACTCGCCGTGGGCAAAATTGACGATTTCGAGCACGCCGAAGATGAGCGCGAGCCCGACCGCGATCAGCGCATAAAGGAGGCCGAGCATGATGCCATTGACGGTCAGCTGCAGCAGGTAAACTGGGTCGATGTCCATGGGCCCAAATCGCAAGCAAGTCCCGCGCCAGCAACGAATTTTCTCAGATTAACCGCGCGGGAGCCTTGCACGCAATTCGGGTCGATGCATCTGCAACCCAGGCAACGCCTTCCCACTGCCGACGCGCTTCGCTAGGCTTTCCTCTGGCACGTTCGGTGCTTGCAAGGGCCCGCCAGAGGTCAAGAGACTTTCAGAGGGGTTTTCGATGCGCAAATGGCTGCTCAGCCTGTTCGCGGTGCTGTGGGTTGCAACGCCGGCGCTGGCGCAGGACATCGTAATCGGACTGTCGTCGCCCATGACGGGACCGGCGGCGACCGCGGCCGAATGGGAAAAATGGGGCGTCGATCTCGCGATTGAGGAGATCAACGCCGCGGGCGGTGTGCTGGGCCGCAAGCTCGCGGTGATGCAGCTCGACAACAAGTGCAATCCGTCGGAAGGCGTCAACGTCGCCAACAAGCTCGTCGAAGCCAAGGTGGTGGCGATCGTCGGCTCGCATTGCAGCTCTGCTCATCTCGCAGCGATGCCGATCATCAAGGATGCCAAGATCCCGATGATCACCGGCGTCGCCTCCAATCCGCAGATCACGACGTTGTCCGGTGTCGGTGGCAACGAATGGGCATTTCGCATCAACCCGTCCGACAGCGACATGATGGA
>JAFAXD010000334.1 GCA_019241285.1 Xanthobacteraceae bacterium
TGATAGTCCACAGGCGAGAGCCGCGCGAGCAGCACCGGTCCGCTTCGAAACGGCTCGGCGCGTTCACGGCTGCCGAGGATCCGTTCGGCGTTCAAGGAGTATCCTTTGATCGGAAACTGCTGCTCGGGATCGAGTTTGGCCCAGCCAAAATAGCGCGCTTCCGCAAACGCTCCCATCTGGTGTGAGTCGGTCGGGAAAGTGCGAACGCCGGGGCGAAATTCGCGACAAAAGAAATCGGCAAACGAGCGGTAGATCACCGGCTTGAACTGCGATAGATCGATCTTGTGCTTGGTGATGAACGGATCGATCGCGCGAATGCTCCAGGGACTGTCCTGATAAGCAGCGATCAACCAATCGTAGAGGCGACGCGATTCGAGCCACTGGGTCAGCGAGCGCCGTGGTCGGCTGTCATAGGTTGCCGGATGATCATCGAGAAACTCCTCGATGAGGGTGCCGGCTTGGCGATCCCAGACCGGCAACGGCAATGGCTTGCCGCCCATCATCCGCCTCCGGCCGTCAACACGAGCAACCGCGGACCGATTGGGATGAAAGGGACACGCCTCCCCAGCAGATGCGATATGGGGAGGACGTGGCCATTCACGATACGGGTCCGGGCCCGTATCGCACTAGGCCGCCTGTGCGTGCTGGTTGACCTGAGCATCGGCGAGCTTCGTTAAAGTCTCATCGGTCTTCTTCTCTTCGGCAAGCGTCGCGTCGAGGAGCTTCACAGATCGGTTCAATCCGAGTTCCTTGGCCCAGGTCCTCAAGGTGCCATAACGCGCGATCTCGTAATGCTCGACGGCTTGAGCCGCAGCAAGAAGACCGGCGTCGAGAGCCGGCATTCCCTTGAATTCCTTCATGATCTCCTGGCCCTCTTCGACGATCCCCATGATCGCTGCGCATGTCTTGCCGCGCGGGGTTTCGTCGATCTCTTCGAAGACCTGCTCCAATCGATCGAGCTGCTTTTCCGTTTCGGCTTCATGCTTGTTAAACGCGGCCTTGAGTTGGGACGACTGCGCAGCCTTCGCCATCTTCGGCAGCGTGCTCAAGATTTTCCGCTCTGCAAAAAAGATGTCCTTCAGCGCCTCGTGGTAAAGGTCGCGCAGCATCTTCTCCTTGGCCATTCCGATCTCCTGTAAGTGGACCTAAAAGAAGCCCGCCAATGAGTTTTTGTTCCCGAGACAGCTAATTGCCGAATGTCGGACGCGTCCGACCGCCCCGGCACGCACGCTGCCGGTCAATTGGCTCATGAAGCTGGACGATTGTTTAGGAACGAAGCACGGCGTCGTTCATTTTGGTTATGACGCAACCTCAACGGAAGGTAAGCCTATGAAAGCCACAATCCTCGCAGCCGGCATGTTCCTTGTCGTGGGCGCGCAAGCTTCCTATGCACAAACCGCGCGCGACACGACCTCCGAAGGCCAAGCGACAATCAACGAGGAGCAGAAGCTCGGACCGAACGCTGGCACGTCTCAGGTCGGAAATGAACGAGTTACCACCGGTGCCCCGGGGGCTGCCAACCGAGCTCCGGTCGGTGCGCCATCAGTCGAGAAGAAAGCGGTTGCGCCTGCTGGCCGCAGGTGAATTCGAATTGATACTGACAGTCTGACGGCTCGAGACTTCGAACGTATCGGGCTGCGCGACCCGGCGCCGGTGTATGATGCTGACTTTGCTTCGCTGCCGGTCACGCTGCGCGATCTCTGTTTGCAGCAGCCCTCGTCATGAGGAGCTTGGCCCCAGCGGGGCCAAGCGTCTCGAAGGACGGCCCCAGGCGAGGTCGGTGTTCTTGGCCATCCTTCGAGACGCACGCGGGCCGAGCCCGCGCGCTCCTCAGGATGAGGTCAAAGACTGGGCCGCGCTCGCTGCATCAACAACTACTTCAATTTCATATCGATCCTGACCTGATCGCCGCGGTAGAGGCCTTCGGCCACGAACACGAGACCGCCGGCGTGATCGGCAACCGAACGATAGACGCATGCGATCGGCGCGTTGAGCGGAATGTTCAAGGCCTGCGCGGTCTCGACGTCAGCGGTGCCGATCGTGAGAGTCTGGCGCGCATCCTTGATCTTGAGCCCGGGAATATCGGCAATCAGGCGCAACGCCGTCTTGGTTTGCAGCGCTTTGGCCGGAATGCGCCGGCTCAGCCGCTCGTCGATATAGAGATCGGCGAGCAGAAACGGGGTTCCGTGACGCGAGTGGCGCCGGCGCACGTGACGATAGGACGGCGACAAGTCTCCGATCGGATGGGGGACTTGCGGCGGCTGTTTGCCGCGCTCATCCGCCAAGACTTCGATCACCGCGTCCTGGCGTGACATCAGCAGCCCGGACCAGTCCGTCGCGACCTCACACCAAATCTGATCGTGGGGGCGCGGGCGCACGAAGGTGCCCTTGGCGCGATAGCGGTCGATCAACCCTTCGATTTGGAGAATGTCGAGCGCCTGGCGGATAGTTGCGCGCGCAACGCCGCATTCAGCCGCGAGTTCTTCGACTGTGGGAATTTGCGCACCGACCTGCCATTGTCCGGCCTGGATGCGACGGCGAAAGAGGCTCGCGAGCTGGATATACCGCGACACCGCACTGCGGCTGAGATCGACGACGGATTTGGGTTGCGCGGTCTTTGCGCTCATCGAAGGCCCCTATGCGCGCGCTGCAGCGTTGTGGAATGGCCGTTTATTCTGGAAGGCGTCGAGATCATGGGTCAGGCGGTCGATCATCGCGGCTCGGGTCTCGTGCGTGATCGATGTCGAATGTGGCTGCAGCACCACGTTCTCGAGCCGCAGCCAGCGCGGATCGAGGTTGGGCTCGGAGGCGAACACGTCCATGCCCGCCCCCGCAATTGTCCGGCTTTCCAACGCATCGAGCAAAGCGGGCTCGTCGACCACCGAGCCGCGCGACACGTTGATGAGATAACCGGACGGACCAAGCCGTTCGAGCACGGCTTTGCCGACGAGGTTACGCGTCTCATCGCTTGCCGGACACGACAGGACCAGCACGTCGGCTTGCTGAGCCAGGTCCAACAGATCGGCGACGAACGGATATGAGGCACCCGAGCGCGGCCGCCGGCCGTGATAGAGCACTTTCATCCCGATGCCTTGCGCCAGTCCGGCGGCTCTGGACCCGATCCGGCCCAAGCCGACGATGCCAATGGTCTTGCCGAAAACCCTGGTCGAGGCGGTCATTCGCTCCTTGGACCACCGGCCCGAGCGGACGAACCGGTCTGCTTCGGCAACGCGCCGCATGACCGCATAGGTCAATGCGATCACGGCTTCACCGACATCGTCGGCGAGCTCATCGGGCGTGTGGCAGATCGCAACGTTTCGGGCGCGCGCAGCCGCGAGGTCGATGCGGTCCAGCCCTGCGCCATTGCAAATGACAATCTCCAGGTCGGGCAGAGCGTCCAGCATGCGCGCGTCGAAACCCGCCATGCTGGTCGTGGCCGCCACCCGGAAACCGCGCGCGGGCTGGTCCGGCCAATCACCGGCGGAGGCGCGATCGACGAGGTCGCAACGTTGCGCCAGCGCGGTGCGCAGGTCCGGCGGAATGGTGGTCACCACGAAGGCCTTCGGCCGGTCTGCCAACCTTCGCCTCCCTGTCAGCGTCTGTGCAAAGCAGCGGTGAGCCATTTGGTAAATCACAATAGGTCAGATAGCTAGTATATTGTCCCAAAGCGGCACCAAGGGAGGCGGCCCGTGGCGGTCACCTACGAGATGGTCAAGTCGACGGCGGCCGAGCTCTACGGCAGCTGCCTCAAGAAGATTCCCGAGGATACCAAGGACGCTCTGCGCAAGGCGCATGACGCGGAGACGCACGACGGCGCCAAAAAGATCCTGGCGCTGATGCTGCGCAGCGCCCAGAGCGCCGAGACGACAGATCGGCATGTATGCTCTGACGCCGGCGTGCCGGTCTATTTCATCAAGATCGGCACTGCCGCGCGGCTCGAGGGCGACATCCGCAAGGCCATTTCCGATGGCTTCGACTATCTCGTCGCCACCATCGATCCACCGATCCTCAAGCATGTCACCAACCCGCTCACACGCGAGCGCGGATACAGGGGCAAGGACATGCCGATCGTCAGCTTCGACCTGGTGGATGGCGCAGACTACGTCGAGATCACCTGCTCACCGAAGGCGCTGGGCTCCGGGCGCTGGGCCGCACTGGAGATTTTCAGCTTTCCCGAGCTCGAGGTGATTGAGAAATACGTGATGGACTGCGTGCTCAAGGCCGGTTCGCAGCACTGTCCGCCGGTGGTGATCGGCGTTGGTATTGGCGGCACGTTCGAGTATTGCGCCAAGCTGGCCTCGCTCGCGACCCTGCGACCCTACGGTCAGCACAACCCCGAGCCCGTCATCGCCGACATGGAGCAGCGGCTGCTTCAAGCCGTGAACAAGACCGGGTTTGGTCCCATGGGCACCGGCGGCGATACGACGGCACTCGCCGTCAACATC
>JAFAXD010000408.1 GCA_019241285.1 Xanthobacteraceae bacterium
TGCGATCGTATTCTGGTCATGGACCAGGGTCGCATTGTGGAGGAAGGTACGCACGAGAGCCTGGTCGCCAAAGGCGGGCTTTACGCGCGCCTCGCCCGGCTGCAGTTCGAGCTGGCCTGATCGTTATGCCGGGTGCCATCGCATGCGATAGAGCAGGGCGCCCGAGCGCGGGTTTGTGTCGGTGCCGCTGACCGCAAATCCGTGTTTCTTGTAGAACCGGATGGCGCGTTTGTTGTCCTGATTGACCAGCAATTCGAGCCCTGCCGGCGAGATGCGCTTCGCTTCATCGAGCAGCGCAGCCGCGACAGGCGTTCCCCAAGCCTCCGGTGCGACCGCGATCTGATCGAGATAGCCGCTGGAATCGACGGTGACGAACCCGGCCATGGCGCCGTTCTGCTCGGCGATGACAATCCGCGCCGCCGGCACCAGCTCGTCACGCCAGCGCGCGCGCCACCAGTTGGCGCGCGCGGCAAAATCGAGCTGTGGGTAGGCGTGCTGCCACGTACGTTGCCAGAGCGCGATCGCGGCGGCTTCGTCGGCCGGCGTGTAGGGCCGCAGTTTTGGCGTTTCGTCGACGACAGGAGCCACGGGTTCGCGATCACCGCTCCGTCAGCTTGAGCTCGATGCGCCGGTTGCGCCGATAGGCGTCTTCATCCTTGCCTGGGTCGAGTGGTTGATACTCGCCGAAGCCCGCGGCAACGAGGTGCTGGGGTGATACGCCCTTGCTGATCAAGTACTGCACGACAGAGATGGCGCGCGCGGCCGACAGCGCCCAATTGGAGGGAAATTGAGCATTCGCTATCGGGCGCACGTCGGTGTGGCCGTCGACGCGCAGCACCCAGTTGATCTCCGGAGGGATCTGGCGTTCGAGCTCCAGCAGCGCGTTCGCCAGCTGGTCGAGCTCGGTGCGCCCTTCCGGGTTGAGCACCGCTTGGCCGCTATCGAACAACACTTCGGACTGGAACACGAAGCGGTCGCCGACGACGCGGATATCGGGCCGATTGCCGAGAATTTCACGCAAACGGCCGAAGAAGTCGGAACGATAGCGCGACAGTTCCTGCACGCGCTGCGCCAAGGCGACGTTGAGCCGCTCGCCGAGGTTAGCGATCTGCGTTTGCTGGTCTTTGCCCTTCTTCTCCGAGGCCTGCAGCGCGTCCTCGATCGCGGTGAGTTGCCGGCGCAGGGCTGTGATCTGCTCATTGAGTAGATCGATTTGTGCGGCAGCACGCGCCGAGATCTGCTTTTCGGCCGCCAGCGCATTCGCGGTTTGCGAAAGTTGCTGTTGTGCGGCAGCGCTGCTCTGGCTGGCGCCGGAAGCGGAATCGCGCAGGCGATCGCGTTCGCCCTCGGCCGCTGAGAGCGAGGCGCGCAGCCGCGCCAACTGCTCCTCAATATCGGCTTTGCCGGTCTTCTCCAGTGAGAGCAAATCGGTTAGCTGCGCGATCTGAGCATTGAGACGCGAGAGCGCGGTGTCCTTACCGGCGACTTCCTGCGACAGGAAAAACTGCACCACGACGAATACGGTCAACAGAAAGATGATCCCGAGCACCAATGTGGACAGGGCGTCGACGAAGCCTGGCCAATAATCGACAGGGCGGCGGGAGCGGGCGAGTGCCATGCTAATTGCTCCGCGTACTTTCACGCGCGATGATTTCGAGGAGCCGTTTCATCTCGCCATTCTGCTCCGCCTGGGCATCGGCCCAGTTACGGATCATCTGTTGTTCCTGGCGCATGTGATGAACCAACCCCTGGATCGCTTCCGCCAGATTGGCCATGGCGTTGGTGGCAGCTTTGTTTGATCCGGTTTCGGCGATGGCTTCGCGCAGCTTGTCCATGGCGGTGCGCACTTCGCCGCTGATCGCCGGCGCACCGGTGCCGGTTGCGACTTGCTCAGCACCCTGATCGCGCACGGTCGTGGAGAGCCAATCTTCGAGGTCGATATAGAACCGGTTCTGGGCTTGGCTGGATTGCAGGTCGAGAAAGCCGAGTACCAGCGATCCGGCGAGGCCGAACAGCGAGGACGAGAACGAGATGCCCATGCCGCCGAGTGGAGCGGCCAAACCTTCGCGTAGCGTATCAAACATCGCGCCGGCATCGCCGCCGACCTTGAGGTTTTGAATGACGGTTCCGACTGAGCCGACGGTTTCGATCAGGCCCCAGAATGTTCCAAGCAGTCCGAGAAACACGAGGAGACCGGTCATGTAGCGCGAGGTGTCGCGCGCCTCATCGAGGCGGGTCGCAATCGAGTCGAGCAGGCTTCGCATGATTTGCGGCGAGATGGCGATGCGGCCCCCGCGGTCGCCGAGGATCGCGGCCATCGGCGCGAGCAGGACCGGCGAACGGCGCGCGAGTTCCGGATCACCGACGCGGAACCCATTGACCCAAGCGACCTCCGGAAACAGCCGCAACACTTGACGGAACGAGAAGATGATACCGATGAGCAACACGCCGATGATGAGGCCGTTGAGACCGGGATTGGCCATGAACGCCTGCTGGATCTTCTCGTTGAGAATGTAGGCCAGAAGACCCAGTAGGATTAGAAACACCAGCATCCGGATCAGGAAAATCCGGGGCGAAGACAATCGGAAAGGATCCAATTCGCTGCTTTTCTTGGCCATAGGCGTTTGCTCTCAGGCCCGAAGCCGAAAATCGTCAGTGTTCCGGTTCCGAACTCAAAACCGGAATCACGCTCAACTATGGCACAGGCCGGGCGCTCGGCGTAACCCGTCATTTGGCCGCTCATAGCCACTTCATTTGGCGCCCTTGAGCAGCTTGAGCAATTCGTGATGCATGATCTCATTACCGGCGACGATCGAGCCGGTCTGCATCATCGTATCCTTGCCAGAGGCGTCAGTGACAAATCCGCCCGCTTCGCGCACCAGCAGGAGACCGGCCGCGATATCCCATGGCGAGATGTCTCGCTCCCAATAGGCGTCGACGCGGCCGGCAGCGACCCAGGCGAGGTCGAGCGCCGCCGCTCCGAACCGGCGCAGCCCGGCAACCTTGTCCTGAATTGCCTCAAATTCGCTGCGGAACAACGCGAGGTCGCCGCGCCCGCGATGAGGTAACCCGCAGGCAAACACCGCTTCCCCCAGATCGCGGCGCGCGGCGACGCGCAGGCGCTGGTCATTGAGGAATGCGCCCTTGCCGCGCTCGGCGGTGAACAACTCGTCGGCAATCGGATTGTAGATCACGCCGGCGATTATCGTGCCTTGGCGCTCGAGGCCGATCGAAATACAGAACTGGGGAATGCCGTGCAGGAAATTGGTCGTACCGTCGAGCGGATCGACAATCCACGTGTGGGTCTTGTCGCTTCCCGCAATCAGGCCGCCCTCTTCGCCGAGGAACCCATAGCCCGGCCGCGCTTTGGCAAGCTCCTCGCGCAGGATCGCTTCGGCGCGATGGTCGGCGGCGCTGACAAAATTGCCCGGCCCTTTGACCGAGACTTGCAGCTTTTCGACTTCGCGGAAATCACGCGTAAGACTGCGCGCGGCCTTGCGCGCCGCGGCGACCATGACGTTGAGCAGCGCGGACCGGAGCATGCCCCGGTCTGCCCGGCACGGTCAGTCGCGTCAAGAGCGGGACATCGCAATGGCCCTGACCCAGGGCCGTGCTGCCGCTTCGGCC
>JAFAXD010000052.1 GCA_019241285.1 Xanthobacteraceae bacterium
GAGAGGGTAGCTATCGGTGACTCCACCCTCTGTCAAAGCCACGACCACGGTCTCATTCGTCCTTAGGGTCATGGATCCCGACCCGGCAATTGCGTAGGGTGCCACTAGTCGACGGCTTCGAAGGCGCAAGAAGTACAGCGCCAACTCGGTCCTCTCCCGTGGACAGATCGGCCAACTCGGTCGGGGCCGATTTGCAGGTGATAGCAGCGGCAATACACTGCCTTAAATAATGAAAAATGGCGGGAGGAACGATGGCGAAGACGCGATTGCTCTGCAAGGTCGCCTGGTTCATCTGCGCGATGTCGCCGTTGACAACGCAAGGCGTCGCACAAGACTTTCCTACCAGGCCGGTAAAGATCATCACCCAAGGCGCGGCAGGTAGCGGTCCTGACGTCGTCGCGCGCGTAGTGTTTGATCAGCTGGGCCGTCAGTGGAATCAACAGCCCGTGATCGTCAACGCGCCCGGTGCCGGCGGAAGCACGGCCGCGCGCCAGGCCGGCGCGGCGTCGCCGGACGGCTATACGCTCTACATGCCGGCTGCCTCCTCGTTCATCGTCATGCCGGAGATGTTCCCGTCGCTACCTGTGGACATCTTTCGCGACTTTACCCCGATCGGCTTTGTCGCCGAGCAGCCGTTTGTCGTCGCAGTGTCGCCTTCGCTCGGGGTCAGCACCCTGGCCGAGCTTCTGGCGCTGTCCAACAAGAAGCCCGGCGAGATCACCTATGCGGCGAATTCGCGAGGAACTTTGCCGAGCCTAACGGGAGAGCGATTGCGCACCGAACTCGGGGCTGATCTTACGTTCATCCCGTATCCTGGGGGCGCTGCCGGCTTGCAGGACGTGATGGGGGGCCGGGTCTCGATGATCATCGAGGGTCTGGGCACGCTGCTCGGCAGCATTCGCTCGGGCGCAATCAAACCGATTGCCATGACCTGGCTGAAGCGGCTGCCGGACTTTCCCGAAATCCCAACGGTGGCCGAGACCATTCCCGGTTTCAGCGCCAGCGGCTGGTTTGCGCTGCTCGCGCCCAAGGGCACCCCGGACGCGATCGTGCGCAAGGTGAACCAGGATCTCAAGGCTGCGCTGGAAAATGCTGAAACCCAGCAGAAGCTGGAGACGCTTGCAACGTTCGCGCGTCCGATGACGCCTGAACAGACCGCGGAATTCCTGCGCGCGGAGCAGCAGGTGTGGAAACCCGTCGTGCGCGCCGTCGGATTTTCGCAGTAGCCGTCACATTCCGATCCTCGGGAACAGGCGCCGGGCATTGCCGAACGCCAGCGCCTGCCGGTCTGCGTCCTGGAGAGCTGGCTCGGACATAATGAAGTCGATCGCAGGCGGGATCAGCGCCGGCTGCATGAACGGGTAATCACTGCCGTAGAGAAGACGGTCGCGCGGCGCGAGGGTGAGCAGCGCGTTGATCGCGTTGCGATGCGAAACCGCGGTCACATCGAAATAAAACGAGCGGAACGCGCTGAGAACTTCCTCCGGCGTGAAGGCCGGCGCAGCTTTCCCGAATCTTACGAGGTTGCGGCTTATGCGAGGCGCCAGGAACGGAACGGTTCCGCCGCCGTGCGCGGCGATCACCCGAACGCGCGGGCATCTGCGCACAGTGCCGGAACCGATCATGTTCATGATCATGCGCGTCGTCTCGAACGGGAACTCGATCGCCGGCGCCGGAAAGCCGAGGCGGCTAATATCAAAGCCGGGCGGCGCCACCGGGTGGACAAACACCACCGCATCGCGCCGGTTCAACTCGTCGAAGATGGGATCAAACCGCGTGTCGCCGAGGTAGATACCGTCGATGTTACTGAACAGGACGATGCCATCGAGATTCAAGGCGCCGTATGCATACTCAATTTCCCTCAGAGCTGCGTCCACATCCGGCAGGGGAAGAATGGCGAGTCCACCGAACCGGTCGGGATGCGCCGCGACAAACTTCGCAAGCTGATCGTTGATCTTGCGCGCCAGGACAGGTTTGCTGCCCAACGGCACAAACACTATGCCCGGAGCGGAGATAGACAACACGGCGGTTCTGATACCCCACGCGTCCATTCGGTCGAGCGCGCCTATAACGCTCCAGTCCGGCGTCGGAAAACCATCGACATTTTCCTTGAGACCGGCGGAATCCAATGCAGCCAGATAATCGTCTGTCAGAAAATGCGAATGGACGTCGACGAGATTTTGCCCCGACATCTGCTTTCTCACCCTGCCAATTCCGCGGTTACGTTAGTCGCTTCGCGCTTCCCATAGCAATGGAGGTCCTTGCTGTTATGCCCATTCGATTGAGGCTCGCGAAGAGAGAGGACTCCCAGAAGCACGCGCCAGTAAGTATTCGCTGATCCAGTCCCCCAAGGGCCGCGCAACAGCTGCGCGCGGATTTTCCATACGCCTCCTATTCCCGGAGAGCCCCACACTGCTGACTATCAGGTGTTTACGCTCGGACTTCCGACGTGCTCGGACGTCGTCAATTCTCGGGCTTGATACCGGCTTCCGAAATGATCCGTTTCATCTTGATCATGTTGTCTTTCAATACGGCAGCGAACGCATCCGCGCTGCCACCAGCGATCTCTGCACCGGTCCCTTCGATCTTCGCGCGAACGTCTGGAAGCTGCAGCACACGGTTGATCTCCTCATTGAGCCTTTGCACGACGGGCGCCGGCGTGCCGGCAGGGGCGCCGAGCCCGTAGAAGCTCACAAACTCAAATTCGGGATAGCCCTGTTCGGCGATGGTCGGCACTTCGGGCGCGCTCGTCAATCGGTTGCGCGTGGAAACCGCCACCGAATGCAGTTTACCGGCGCGGATGAATTCATCCGCCACCGCAACGCCCAGAAACATGCCCTTGACCTGGCCACCGATCAGATCCTGCAAAGCCGGATTGACCCCACGATAGGGCACCACCAGCGCGTCCATCTTTGTCATCGCCTTAAGCCAGGCAAATCCGATTTCATGGGGGCTGCC
>JAFAXD010000085.1 GCA_019241285.1 Xanthobacteraceae bacterium
ATCGTCGCCCACAACAAGGACCTCAAGCTCATCCCCGGCAACATGAGCCCGGAAGGGGTGGAGCTGAATTACTTGACGTGGAAGTAGTTTGTAGGGTGGGTAAAATCGCCGGCCCGAGCATCGCCGATAAGCACAACATCTGACGGCGATTTTGCCCACGCTGTAACACCTGACAGCGTGGGCATCGCGCCGCGATGCCCACCCTACGAACGCCAATCAATTTCTGCCTTCCGGCGCGGTGACGTCGCGCACGCCGTCGCCTAGCATGTTGATCGCCATCACCAGGAGGAAGATCGCAGCGCCGGGCAGCTCGATCAAATAGGGCTTGTAGAAAATGAAGTTGCGACCCTCCGACACCATCAGACCCCAAGACGGGGTCGGCGGCTGCGTCCCCAGGCCGAGGAACGACAGCGCTGCCTCCACCAAAATGGCAATCGCCATTTCCAAGGTTGCGACCACGATCACCTGATTGAGCACGTTGGGAAGAATCTCGCCAACGATGATGCGCAGCCGCGACGCGCCGCAGGCCTGAGCCGCAAGCACGAACTCGGCACGGCGGATCTGTTGCGTCGCGCTGCGCGTCACCACCGCGTAGCGTTCCCAGAACAGGAATCCGAGAATGATGACCAGCGCGGTGATCGAACCGCCGAACATCGCGACCAGAGACAGCGCGACCAGGATGCCAGGCAGCGCGAGCTTCACGTTGACCAGGTACATGACGAAACCGTCCGTGCGGCCACCGAAATAGCCGCCAATCAGGCCGAGGCTCACCCCGATCAGGCCGGAGATGAACGATGCTCCGAAGCCAACGATCAGCGAGACGCGAGCCCCGAAGATGATGCGGCTCAGGTAGTCGCGCCCGAGCGCGTCGGTGCCGAGCGGATGCGCCCAGCTGCCGCCCATCCCCCACACGGGCTCGATCAGGCGAGCGGTGAGATCTTGCTCATAAGGATCATGCGGGGCGATCAACGGCGCCAGCACCGCGACCAGGATCATGAGCAGGAGCCAGGCGCCGCCGATGAGGAGGCCGCGATGGTGCAGCGCGCGCCGGCGCATGACCGCGAATGGCGAGGGCCAGCGCATCTCCTCGGCGGTGCTGTCGGTGACGGCGTTGTCGAGCGCGACCACTGCCGCCTCACGCAAGCCGGATGCGCGGATCAAGCCACGCGTTGACAATGTCGGCAAGCAACGTGAGTCCGATATAGGCGAACGAGACGAAGACGATAATTGCCTGCACCACCGGAAAATCGGCGCGGACGATCGACTGGAAGGCGAGGAGCCCGATGCCGTTGAGCGCAAACACCGATTCGACGATCACCGATCCGCCGAGCAGGAACCCGAAGGTGACCGCGAGCAGCGACACCACGGGCAGGATCGCGTTGCGCAGGGCATGTTTGAAGATCACGGTGTGCGGCAGCAGCCCTTTGGCGCGGGCGGTGCGGATATAATCGGCGTTGAGCACGTCGAGCATGCCGGAGCGCGTCAGCCGCATGAACGGCGGCATGACAGTGAACCCCAGGGTCACCGTTGGCAGCACGAAGTTGAGGAGTGAATCCGAGCCCGAGATCGGCAGCCACTGCAATGTGACGCCGAACACGACGATGAGGATCAAACCGAACCAGAAATTCGGGATGGCTTGGCCGAATACCGCGAGTGCGAGGGCGCCGCGATCGATGGCGCTGTTGGCGCGCACCGCCGCGGTTACGCCGAGCGTGACGCCGATAATCGCCGCAAACAGGATCGAGAAGATCGCTAGCTTGAGAGTGACGCCGATGCGCTCGCCAATCAGCTCGGAAACCGGCTCATTGGTGAAGAGCGATCTCCCCAAATTGCCGGTCAGCGCGTTGCCGGCCCAGTCGACATATTGAACGTAAAGCGGGCGATCGAGGCCGTAGCGATGCGCGACGTCGGCGACCTGGGCCGGTCGCGCGTCATCGCCCGCCAGCTGATGCGCGAGATCACCCGACAATCGCAGCAGGGAAAAGCCGATCACCGACACGGTGAGTGAGACGAAAACCGCAATGATCAGGCGACGAAAGATGAATTGGCCCATGCGGTCCCTGCGCGTCCCGTTTCCTCGACGCGCATTATTGGACGGGGGATGCGGAGGAGCAACCGCTGAGGCGCTTACCCTCCCCCTTGTGGGGAGGGTCGGCGCGAAGCGCCGGGGTGGGGGTAGGAGTTTGGGGCACGTGCCTTGATCCACACTTCTACCCCCCCACCCCGCCCGCCGGCGCTTCGCTTGGCGGTCGACCCTCCCCACAAGGGGGAGGGTAAAAAAGCAGGAGCGTCCCCCCTAATTCCCCTCTACCGTGCGCACGACGCTGTTGGTCGGCTTGGCGTTGGCGGTCCCGCCTTTGATCTCCTGCGACATCATGGCGTCGTACTCGGGCAGGGTTTCGGCGGCCGATTTGGGCCGCAGGTGCACCACCTTGAAGCCAGCGGCTTTTAGGTCGGCGAGGATCTGGGGCAGGGCCTGCGCGGTGCCATGCTGGAAGTCGTGCATCAAAATGATGCCCTTGCCCTGCTTCTTGAGCTTGCTCATCACCGATGTGATCAGCTGATCCTCTTTGTGGATCTTGAAGTCGAAGGAATCGACGTCCGTTGAGAACATCGCGATGTTGCGCCCTTCCAGGTAGGTGACCATTTCCTGCGGTTGGCGAAGCGTCGGGAACCGGAAGAACGGAGCGACCGGCCCGCCCAGCGCGGCGTGGACGGCGCTCATGCCTTTCTCGATCTCGTCCTTGGCCTCCTCGGGCGTCTTCTTCGACAAGTCGGCGTGCGACCAGGTGTGCGATCCGACAGTATGCCCGGCGGCCGCGACCTGCTTGAGGATCTCGGGATGCCAGATCGCGTGCTTCCCGATCGAGAAGAACGTCGCCTTGGTGCATTGGGCGGCTAGCGCCGCGAGCACGGCCGGCGTGTTGCCCGGCCATGGACCGTCGTCGAAGGTGAACACCACCTCGCCGGGGTTAAGGAAATCGTAAGCCTTGAAGTGCTGGAACCCGAACCCCGGGCCGCCGCTGGTATCGATCTCTACCACGCGGGCGACGCCGAGCGCGCCGGGATTCTGGCATGGAGCCTCGGCGAGGCGCGGCATCGGGGTGGGCTGCGGCGGCTGGACAGCCGGCGCCTGCGCCATCACTTGCACCTTGCTCGCGGGCGCAAGCGCTGCCGTTGCCTCAACTGGCCCCGTCTTTGCGGCCGCCGCGGTCTGCGAGACGTCGGGAGCCGTGCTCTTGCTGCCGCCGATGAACAGCGACCCGATTCCCAGGCCGACCAAAGCCACGGCGCTTACCCCGTACACGACAATCGCGCGCATTGCTGTTCCTTGTCTGGCGATTCACCACCCATCGCCATGCTGACCCGCCGCTCGTCTAGCGTTCGCTGTAGGTAGCGCTGATGCGGCGCCTTGCGCCTAGTTTTCCCGCAAGAAGGTGAACGGGCCCTTACCGATGCTGACGATTTGTTGGAACAAAATGCCGCGTCGCGGCTACAGGAACTCGGGCTGCATGCCGGCATCCGCCAGCTCGCGCGCGAGCCGTTTGCGTGCGTAGAACATGCGGGTCTTCACCGTGTTGACCGGGATGTTGACGATCCGTGCAACCTCGTCGATCGATTTGTCGTGGTAGTAGATAAGGTCGATGACCTGGCGGTGATCACCAGAGAGGCGGCCGAGCAAGGTGCGCAAAATCTTGCCACGGTCCTTGTGCTGCAATGCGAGCTCCGGACCATCGGCGTCGTCCGGAAGCTGCGCGGCGGTTGCATCCTCGAGTTCGCACTCGCGTTCGCGTCGCAGCCGCGAGAGGGCCTTAAACCGCGCGATCGCCAGGATCCAGGTGGCCACCGCGGAGCGCCCCTCAAACCGGCCGGCATTGCGCCAGATCTCGAGAAAAACGTCGCTGGTGAGTTCCTCAGCCGATGCTTCGCTGCGAACCAGCCGCTGCAGGAAGCGGAACACCTTGCCGCGATGGCGGTCAAAGAGCGTGCGCATCGCGGCCGAATTGCCCGATGCGATGGCGCGAATCAGGGCTTCATCAGTCTGGGAGGGGCACATGGAGATGCCTCGGCGGTCGCTTGCGGGCTGGGTGGAATCAGTTGGCCCGCGGTCGTCGAGGCGATGATTATTTTTTCGCGGCTCCCGCAGCGACTGCAATGAGTTGGACCGCGTAGCAATGTTTGGAGCGAGACCGCGCGGGGGTGTGCGATCTCGCCAAAATTTGCGAAAAAATGTTAGTGTTTGCGAATAGAACGCGGAATCGCCTTGGTGTCGGACACATCCAGACCGCAGAGCAAGAACGAGCGCCTGGCCATCGCCGCAGCGATCCAGCACCATCTCGACGCGCATGGGCTGGCGCGCAAAGACCTGATCCGCGACTACCTCTCCAAGTCCACGATCGACAAGCTGTTCCAGGGCGAGTTCTCGGAACGGACCCTGACCAAGATTGAGGCCATCCTCAAAATCTCGCTCACCTCCAAGCCTGGCGAGGACGACCAGGCGCCGGGCCAGTTCGGCGGCTACACGCTGCAGGCCGTCGAATACATGCAGGGCGATTATCTATGCGTTCGGCCCATGTTCACGCACCCGACGAATCTCAGTGCCTACATCATACGTATCGTCTGGGACCGGACGGTGCCGAGTTTATGCTTTGAGGAACTGTCCCGACCCGATTTCAAATACGCCCAGAAGGGAGCGGTCTACGTCCCGTTCGGCACCCCCTTCATCAACCTGGTGAGCACCCATCTGGGCAACCTGCGCACCGTGCTGTTGTCGCTGCCGGACCGCGACGGCATCTGCCGCGGGCTCATCACCACGCTGAGCAACCCCAAGGGCACCATGTACACGCCAGTCGCGGCACCGATCTTCCTGCGGCGGCTCGGCCAGGGCGAGCAACCGGAGCTTGGGTTCATCGCGCCGGAGCACAAGGCTTATGTCGACTACCTGAATCTACTGGCGAGCGTGGTTACGGATGAGTACGGGCGTTTTGTCCCGGCTCCGACGTTGCCCACCGACCGCCGGCGCGTCATCGCGGCGGTCAAACCATAGGCATCAGTGCCGCAAATACGGACGCGCTGTGGCCCGGTCGCCACACACCATTCATAAACGATTGATACTCGGGCCTTTCACGCGATCGGCAATTGCTTGGTTCGCGAAAAAGCCGTTTTGTGGCGCGATCGCTATCGTGGGGCTCCGTCGGATTCATATTCTCGATGAATGCAGTCCTCATCAAGATTTTTGCGACCGCGCTTGCCCTTAGCCAGGTCACGACGCGACCGGACGCAATCAAGACCCAGTTCGATCCCGTCGCCGATCAGGCGCAGGTCGTGCAGATCTTGCGCGACGGCTGCGCCCACATGCGCAAGGCCTTCGATATCGAGGATATCAATCTCGACAGCCTGATTACGACCGCGATGGATGATCCCAAAGCGCTCACCGGCGACGTCAAGGCGTTCAAGGGACTCAATTTCAACGACCTCTACGTGGCTTATCGCCAGTTCTGCAAGAACGAGGGGGTGGAGAGTTCGCCGTTTGATGCCGGCGAGGTGATCACCTTCTTCAACAAGGCAATGGCCGACCTGCCGCCGGACACCCGGCTGAAGAACCTCAGGCCCGGCGCGGGCTTCGTGGTGCTCGACGGCAAGGGAACGCGCTACGCCGAGATCTACCCCGAGCACCGGCGCGACTGGATATCGATCCGCCAAATCCCCGATTACGTGCAGAAGGCGTTCGTCACCGCCGAGGACAAGCGCTTTTATCAGCACAAGGGCATCGATGAGCGCGGCCTGATCCGCGCTTTCATCACCAACCTCGCCGAGCCGGGGCGTCCGCAGGGTGGCTCGACCATCACCCAGCAGGTGGCCAAGAACCTGGTGGTTGGCGACGACGTCACCTATGAGCGCAAGATGCGCGAAATGATTGTCGCCTCGCGCCTGGAAAGCCTGCTCAGCAAGGACGAAATTCTTGAGCTTTATCTCAACTCGATCTATCTCGGCCGTGGCGCCTGGGGCATCGAGCTCGCGGCGCGCAACTTTTTCGGCAAATCCGCCAAGGACCTGACCGTGACGGAGGGGGCGCAGCTTGCGGGGCTGGCCAAGGGTCCGAACTTTTTCAATCCGGAGCGTCACCCGGAGCGCGCCAAGGAGCGCCTCGCCTACGTGCTCGGGCGCATGCAGGAAGACGGCGTGATTACCCCGGAGCAGGCGCGTCGCGCCGAGGCGGAGCCGTTGCAACTGGTCGCCTCCGAAGCGCCTGCGCGGCGTGATAGCGGGTTTTACTTCGTCGACCAGATTCCGCGCGAGGTGCGCAGCCTTGGGCTCGAGAACCTGGGACCGGAAACCTATACGGTGCATTCGACCATTCGGCCGGACCTGCAACGTGCAGCCGAAACGGCGTTGCAGGACGGCTTGGCGCGTTACGAAGCCTCGACCGGCCGCGCCCGCTTCGAAGGACCGGAGACCAGCCTCGCCGAGGCGGTCAAGAAGATCGAGGCCGCACACCAACCCGGCAAACCAGCTTGGCAGCAGGCGCTCGAAGAGGCGCGACTACCGCTCTACGACCTCCACTGGATGCCGGCGATCGTTGTCCCTGGCCGCAAAGGGGCAGGCGTCCAAGTCGGGCTCACCGATGGCCGCGTCCTGCCACTCGCCATTCCGACGGCGGCGATCCGCAAAGCGCTTGCGCCTTATGACGTCGTCTATGTGCGCGTCGGTGCTGGCAAGAACGCTCGGGCCGAGCTGCGGATCCGGCCGGTCGTGCAGGGCGCCGTCGTCGTTCTCGATAATGCGACCGGGGGAGTTCTCGCGGTCGCGGGCGGGTTTTCCTATCCGCTGAGCCAGCTCAATCGCGCCACCCAGGCGCAGCGTCAGCCCGGTTCCACATTCAAGCCGTTCACCTACCTGGCGGCGCTGCACAAAGGCCTGCAGCCGAATACGATCATCAAGGATGCCGAGGTCACGCTCCCGCCGATCGGCGGCAGCGTGCTGAACTCGCCGAGCATCATCACGGACCCGTTCGTGCAGAACAGGGATTACTGGTCGCCCCACAATTACGGCGGCGGCGCCTGGGGTGTCGCGACCATGCGCCGCGGGCTGGAGAACTCGCGCAACCTGGTGACCGCAAACCTGCTGGAGGGCGGCATCGAACAGTCGGCGCCGCAAAGCCTGCAGCGCGTCTGCGATCTCGCCATTGAGGCGCAACTCTACAAGGAATGCGTGCCCTACTACCCGTTCGTGCTCGGCGCGCAGCCGGTGCGGCTGATTGACCTCGCCGCATTCTATGCGGCGATTGCCAACGAGGGCGCCCGCCCCCAGCCGCATTTGATCGATTCGATCGAGCAGAATGGGCGTACGGTGTATCGGCAGAATGGCGCGGTGACCTGGCTCGCGGAGGGCGACCGGGCCGCTTTTTACCAGCTCAAATCCATGCTGCAGGGCGTCGTGGCGCGGGGAACTGCCAATTCGATCAAGCAGTTGGCTCCCTACGTGGCAGGCAAGACGGGCACCACCGAGGACGAGAACGACGCGCTCTTTGTCGGCTTCTCCAATGAGGTGACGGTGGCGATCTGGGTCGGGTATGATAATGCGGATGGCAAGCGACGCACCCTCGGAGGCGGCATCACCGGCGGCAAGATCGCGGCTCCGATCTTCGAGCCGGTTATGCAGGCCGTGTGGCAGTCCTACGCGCCGCGCACCGCCTTGGCACCACCGTCCGCCGAGGCGCGTCGGCAACTTGTGGCTGTGCCCATCAACTATTATACCGGCGATCAAGTGCCTGCCGGGACCCCCAATGCCTTCACAGAATATATGCGGGCCGAACGCGGCGGTGGGGTCACGGACACCCAGTATGACCTCGTGTCGCGCGCGGAGGCTGAGTCCTATCGCTACTATCAGGGCGGTAGCGGCGGCTACGACGACGGTTACTACGGGCGGGACGATTACTACGCCTCACGCGGTTACGGCTACGGCAATTCGTCCTACGGGCGGTCAGGCTACTATCCGCCCGGCAACTACGTTCCGCCTGGTTATGTTCAGGCACCCACCCCGCCGCCGCTGTTTGGTGGGCTGTTTGGCGGCCAGCAATATTACTATCAACAACAACCGCAACCCGCGCCGCGCGTGCGCCGCGTGGATCCGGATTACTTCTTCGGCCGACGCCAATACTACTGACGACTGACTGGTCTCGACCATCCACTCCAACCGGGATTTCCCGATGCGATTGATTGTTGCTCTTCTGCTCAGCGCTACCCTTGCAACGACGGGACGTGCCGCCGCCGAGTTTCGGCTGGAAGAGGTGCCGTTGGTGACGGCCGTTCCGATCGACCAGCTCAAGCCGGGGGTTATCGCCTTCAGCGATCACCGCAAGGACGAACTCGTCGACTCGACAACCGGCTTGATCAAGTTTGCCGACTGGGAGCGCGAACGGCCGCAGCAGAAGCAACTGCTGAGCCTCTATCCCTCGTACGAGGAGCCGATGGTCAAGAAGACCTCCGGCGGCGTGACCTCGACGCGCAAAGAGCGGCTGCACATGTACGTCGTTGAAGCGCGCTTCCTGGTGAACAAGGCGAACATCGATCTCGCGCGTTACGCGACGCTGCCCTTCATCGAAAAGCTTGATCCCGCCATTACATCGAAAACTATTACGGCTGCGGATGCGATGCCGCTCAAGGAGACGCAATTCGCCTACAATCGAATTCCGGACCGGCCGTGGTGCGAGGACAAGCCAAACAATGTTTGCTTGACCTCACGTTACAAGTTCGAAGGCAAGCTGCCGATCGGCATCACTCTGCTCAATCAATTGCGCGAGAGTTCGAAGAAGATCGCGACCTATATCGATTTCCAGAGCGAGCTGCGGGTTCTCGCACCCGATCAGATCGACGAAGCGAAGCTCAAGCAGTTGACCGCCATCGATACGCCGATCACAGGCGTGCTCGAACAGAACATTTTCTGGGTCAACCAGATCATGCAATTCGGCAAGTTCGTCGCCATCGCGCAGAAACACCCGACAGACGCGGGTGAAACGGTGGTCACGGTGTTAGCTGCGCTCGCGGTCGACAGCGACCTGTTCGAGAAAAAGAAGGAATACGAGCACGTGCCGGTGCTGCGCAACCTGGTGCCGGCGCAAGTGCTTGCCGGCAACAGCTCGTTCAACACCGGAAACTCGATTAGCTCGGGGCTGCCGAACTACGCGCGCAACCGCATCAAGTCGATCGCCGAGGTGCTGGAGAACGACAAAGAGAAGGCGGCCGGGAATTAGTTGACTAAAAACTCTCAACGTCATTGCGAGCGAAGCGAAGCAATCCAGCGCTGAGGCGCCGCACTGGATTGCTTCGTCGCTGCGCTCCTAGCAATGACGCGGATTGCTGGGCGATGACGACGGAGAGGGGGCGAATTGATCAGAACGTGATTAGATCACATCTTCAACAAACGCTTTGCGTTCCCGCTGAGCAGTTTGACCTGATCTTCGTGGCACAGCGGCACGGTCTTCACCCACTCGGTGGCGACCGTGTTCTTGACGAACGGCCAGTCGACCGAGAATAGAATACGGTCGATGCCGAGCTCCTGCACGCAGCAGAGCAGCGCCGGGTTGGAGAAGAAGCCGCTGGTGGTGACGCTGAAGTGGCTTGAGAACGTGGCGCGGAAATCGACCTTGGCCTGGCGCGACAGGGCCTCGTCCATGCGTGCCATCAGGAACGGAATGCCCTCGCCCAGGTGACCGAGGATCACCTTCAGCTTTGGGCAATGCTGGAACAAGCCGCTCAGGACGAGGCGAAGCGCGGTGGTCGCGGTCTCCACCGTAAACCCCCAGCCGGCGCTCAGGATCGTCGGCACGCTCTCCACGTATTCTTTGTAGTAGGCGTCGATCACCGCCTGCTGTGGGAACGAAGGGTGGAAATATACCGGGACGTCCAACGCCTCGGCGCGCTCGTAGATCGGCCAGAACCTTTTGTCGTCGAGGAACACCCCATTGGCGAGGCCATGCAGCATGGCGCCTTTGAAGCCGAGCTTGGTGATGCAACGCTCCAACTCGTCAGCGCCTTTGCGCGGATCGTTGGTCGGCACCATGGCGAAGCCGGCAAAGCGCGTCGGGTGCAGCTTGATCGCTGCGTGCAGGCGATCGTTGACGCCACGCGCCAGTTCGACGGCGATGTCATCGGGCAGCTTCTGTCCACCCGGTGCGCCATGCGAGAGGACTTGGATGTCGACGCCCGCTTCATCCATTTCCTTGATGCGGATCTCGCCCAGATCGTAGAGGCGCTTCTCCAGGTCCGGTGCGCGGATGACGTCACCGCCTTTGACATGCTTGACGAGCTCCGGGTCCCAGAAGTGTTCCTCGATTGCGATCACCTGCGGCCGGCTTTGCTGCGCCATGACGTTGTCCTCCCGGGATAGATGTTATGTCAGCCCTTTGTGGTCGAGCGGCCGATGCTCTCGTACATGAAACCGCTGCCGAGCATCTCGTCGACCGGATAGATGTTGCGCAAATCGATGAGGACCGGCGCCGTCATCACCGACTTGAGCCGCTCGAGATCAAGCGCGCGGAACTGCTCCCA
>JAFAXD010000367.1 GCA_019241285.1 Xanthobacteraceae bacterium
GCGCACCGCCGCGGGGCTGGTGACGGTCGATGCCCAGGCGATCGCTGCGTTGCGTAGAGGCGAGTCGCTACAACCGGAGCCCGTGACCGAGCCAGCGCCTGAGGTTGCCGCCACCGCGCCGCAAGCGCCCGTTACGCAAACGACCACTGCAGCGGCCGCCCAGCCGGCGGTCGTGACTGGCACAGCCACGCGCCAGATCGCACGCCGCGCCCAGCCGGCACGCCGAACCGCCCGGCAGAATGCCGCCTATCGGGCCTATGGATCGGCACGGAATCGGGGCTTCGCCATGGGGTTCCCGTTCTTTCCGACGTTCCGGTAGGGCACTCCCCCCCCCCAGCGGAACGATCCAGACGACTTTCCTGAGAAACCCAGTATAAGGAGCCCTGGCGGGCTCCCGCTCGCCGGTTGAGAGCGGTGTAACTGCGTGGCGCAATCCTCCCCGACACCATTGATGCAAGAGGCCCTGCTGCTGCACCGGCAGGGCGCGCTCGCCGACGCCGCTTTGCGCTATTCGCAAGTCATGCGGCGCGAGCCGCGCAACGTTGATGCCGTATTCCTGCTGGCCCTCATCCTGACCCAGCAGGGCCAGGTCGCCGAAGCGCAAAAGTTGCTGCGCAAAGCTGTGAAGCTCGCACCCACACACGGTCTCGCCCACAATCTGCTTGGCGCGACACTGAAGGAGAGCGGGCAGTTCGACGAAGCCCTGCGCAGTTTCAAACGCGCGCTCACGTACAAGCCGGATCTATTCGAAGCCTACACACAGGCCGCCCGGCTGCTGATCGAGCGCGGCGAGCCTGGGGAAGCTTTGGCCATCCATGACCGCGCGCTGGCCGCCAATCCAGGGCGCCCCGAGCCCTGGATCAACCGTGGCCTCGCACTCCATGCCATTGGGCATCTCGATGATGCAGTGGGCAGCTTTGACCACGCACTGGCGATGAAGTCCGACTTCTTCGAGGCCCTGTTCAATCGCGGCAACGCGCTAGCAGCGCTCGGACGGCATGAGGAAGCGGTCGCGAGCTTTGATGCAGCCATTGCGGCGAAACCCGACCTTGCGGTTCCCTTCGTCAATCGCGGGAACTCACTGCTCAAGCTTGCGCGGCGCGAGGAGGCGCTGGCGAGCTACGAGAAGGCGGCGCTCCTGCAGAATGACCTGCCGGCGGCCCATTTCGGTCGCGCATTGACGCTGGAGGAAATGGGCCGATTCCAGGACGCGGCCGCTGTGTTCGACCATATGCTCACACTCCCAATGGTGCGGGGGAACGCGACTTTCACCGCCCGGCTGCACGCACGCCGGGCGGCAATCCTGATCGAGCTTGGACGCACCGAGGAAGCGCGCGCCGACGCAGATGCGGCCCTCGGCTTGGCCCCTGATGATGACGAAGTGCTCTACCACGTCTCGAACCTGGACCTGTTGGTCGGCAATTGGCGCGACGGCTGGGCGCGGTTCGAGCATCGGCTGGCGCTCGGCGTCGGCGTCCCGGAGGGATTCAAGCCGCCGCCATTTCCACGCTGGACAGGAGCCCCCCTGGGGAATGATCTCCTCATTCTGCGCGGCGAACAGGGCATCGGTGATCGCATCCAATTCGCGAATTTCGCGGCGCACCTTGCCAAGCTGGGCAACCGCATCGTGATCTGGACCAACCCGGCGTCCGCTTCGCTGCTGCGGACCGTGCCTGGCATCGAACGCGTCATCACCGATCTTGCGGAGATCGATGCCAGTGGAGGTGCGCGTTGGCTCGAATTGATGAGCCTGCCGCACGTTCTCGGGACGACGCCCGAGACGGTCCCCAATAATGGACCCTATATCTCCGCTGATCCGACGCGGGTCGCGCAATGGCGCGAACGTCTGGGGAGCGCGGGCTTCAAGGTGGGCATCACCTGGCAGGGCAGCACCGAGTTTCGCCTCGATCGAACCCGCTCGCTACCACTTGCCGTGTTGGCGCCATTGGCGGAAATCGCCGGCGTGCGCCTGATCTCGCTGCAGAAGGGATTGGGCGAAGAACAGATCGGCGAGGTCGCGTTTGCTGACCGCATCGAAACGCTGGGCGCGCACTTCGATGAGGACGGAGGCGCTTTCGCCGACACGGCCGCCGCCATGATGAGTCTCGACCTCGTGGTCTGCCCGAACACCGCGATCTCCCATCTGGCCGGTGCGCTCGGGCGTGACGTGTTCCTCGCCTTGCCGCGCGCGGGCGATTGGCGTTGGCTGCTCGGACGTGATGATACGCCGTGGTATCCAACGATGCGCCTGTTCCGGCAGACGACATCGGGCGATTGGTCGGACGTGATCGCCCACATGGCCCAGGCGATCCGCGAGCGCGCCACGCCGAAATGAACTCCATCAGCTGCTGCAATGACTGAACATATCCATTCCGCCGAGCCGACCTTCGAAGCGCGCCTGATCGGCATCCGATACGTGGCGCGCGATGTGAACACCTATGAGTTCGCCCGCCCCGACGGCGCACCGCTTCAGGATGTCGAACCCGGTGCGCATATCGACATCGCGCTGCCGAATGGACTGACGCGACAATACTCGCTGATCTCGCCTGGACCGATGCCGGACCGCTATATCGTGGCGGTGAAGCGCGACCCGCAAAGTCGCGGCGGCTCGCGCTTCATGCATAGCGAGCTGCGCGTCGGCCAGACCGTGACGATCACCGGGCCACGGAACAACTTCAAGCTCGATGAGCGTGCAGGCCACACCATCCTGATCGCCGGCGGCATTGGCATCACGCCCATCTGGTGCATGATCGAGCGTCTCGAACAATTGCCGCAAGCAAGCGGCTCCTGGAGCCTGCACTATTCCTGCCGCACGCGCGCCGAGGCAGCGTTCTTAGCCGAGCTCGCGCCGCATCCGCAGGTGCGGCTGAATTTCGATGATGAGAGCGGACAGGTGCTCGACATTGCGGCGATCCTGGCCACCTCGCCGTCCGACGCGCACCTTTACTGCTGCGGGCCCGCCCCGATGCTCGCCGCGTTCGAAGCTGCAACCGCCAGCTGGCCCGCAGAACAGAAGCACGTTGAGTATTTCACGGCCAAGCAGGCCCCGGCGCTCGAGGGCGGGTTTGTGGTAGAGCTCAAGCAGTCAGGCAAGGAGTTCATCATCCCGCCGGGTAAGAGCATCCTGGAAGTTCTGCGCGACGGCGGCGTGGACGTGTCCTACTCATGCGAGCAGGGCATTTGCGGCGCCTGTGAGACGCGTGTCATCTCCGGCGTACCGGAGCACCGAGACTCCGTGCTCACGCCGGCGGAGCAGGCCGCCAACAACACGGTGATGATCTGCTGCGCTGGCAGCAAGACAGACCGACTGGTGCTCGATTTGTAAATCGACAAAGGGGGAGACAATGCTGTCAGATGCGGACCGCAAGAAAGCGGCACAACTTCTGTTGACGGCGGAACGCGATCGCGAACCGATCACCCAACTGTCCTCGGTGTGGCCCGCAATCACCTTCGAGGATGCCTATGCGATCCAAAATGAAGTGCAGAGTCAAAAGATGGCTGAGGGCCGCAAGCTGATCGGCCACAAGGTGGGACTCACCTCCAAGGCGATGCAGCAATCCTCGCAAATCAACGAACCCGATTACGGACATTTGCTCGACGACATGATGATCGCGGATGGCGCGAAGGTGCCGCACGCCAACTACTGCGCGCCGCGTGTTGAGGTCGAGCTCGCATTCATCCTGGGCAAGCCGCTCAAGGGTCCCGGCATTGGTTTGACCGACGTGCTGCGCGCCACCGAATACGTGGTTCCGGCGCTCGAGATCGTCGATGCCCGCGTGCAGAACCCGCGCAAGATCTTCGACACGATTTCCGACAACGGCGCCGCGGCCGGCATCGTCACCGGCGGCCGACCAATCGGGCCGATGGACGTCGACCTGCGCTGGGTCGGCGGCATCATGTACCGCAACGGCGAGATCGAGGAGACCGGCCTTGCCGCCGGTGTGCTCGGGCATCCGGCGCTGGGCGTGGCCTGGCTTGCCAACAAGCTCGGGCAGCACGGCGTGACGCTGGAAGTCGGCCACCTGGTCCTCTCGGGCTCGTTCACGCGCGTGGTGTGGGCGCAGAAAGGCGACACCTTGCACGGCGATTTCGGTCCCCTCGGCGGCGTAGCCATTCAATTTGTTTGACGCAGAGATCATCGATGCCGAGGCACAGCTTCCAGTACCGCTATCGCGGCCCACGCAACACGCCAGAGGAACGCGGTGGCAAGCCGCCGGTTTACAGCCGCACGGTCGAGAACGAGCACGCGATGATCATGGAACGCGATCTCGCAGTGCCGCTGCGCGACGGCGCCAAAGTCTATGTGAACGTCTATCGCCCGGCTGACGAGCGGCCCGTACCCCCGATCATTGCGTGGAGCCCATACGGCAAGCATGTGCCGTTCGATCCGCGCCGGTTCCTCAATGCCGGCGTGAAGGAGGGCGACACCTCCCAATACACGGCGTTCGAGGCGCCCGACCCGGTGTTCTGGGTACCGAGCGGATACGCGGTGATCAATGTCGATATTCGCGGCACTTGGTATTCCGAAGGCACCGCGCACTTCCTTGCGCCCGAAGAGGCGCAGGATTTCTATGATCTCGTCGAGTGGGCCGGCACGCAGCCCTGGAGCACCGGTAAAGTCGGATTGTCCGGCGTCTCATACTTGGCACAGCTGCAATGGCGGGTCGCCGAGCTCAACCCGCCGCACCTTGCCGCCTTCAATCCATGGGAAGGCTGGACCGACAGCTATCGCGAGGTCGCAACCCACGGCGGGATTCCCGATACCCATTTCTGGCCGACGCTGTGGAATCGCTGGGGCGCCAGCACCGGACAGATCGAGGACCTCGAAACAGAAACCAAGGAACACCCGCTGTTCGATGATTTCTGGCGCTCGAAGGCGGCCGATTTTTCCAAGATCACAGCACCGGCCCTGGTCGTGGCGAGTTGGACCGATCAGGGCCTGCATACGCGCGGCACCTTCGAAGGCTTCAAGCATATCGCCTCGCCGCAGAAATGGCTGATCGCTCACGGCCAGAAGAAGTGGGCGCATTACTACGTGCCCGAGAACGTCCGCCGGCTGCGCACCTTCTTCGACCATTTCCTGAAAGGCATCGACAACGAAGTACGCGACTGGCCAAAGGTGCTGGTCGAAGTGCGCGAGAAGAATGGCGTCGGCACATTCCGTGCCGAAAAAGAGTGGCCGCTGGCGCGCACCCAGTACACGCCGCTCTATCTTGACGCAGCACTCGGAAGCTTGGAACGCGCTCCGGTCAAGGACGCAGCGTCGGTCTCCTACGAGTCGGTCTGCCAGGGCACAGATCCCGCGGATCGCGCTCAGTTCGACGTCACGTTTGAGCGCGACACCGAGCTGACCGGTTACATGAAACTGCGCGTGTTCATGTCGACGGAAGCCAGCGACGACCTCGACGTGTTTGTTGGGCTGCACAAGCTCGATAAAAACGGCACGTTTGTACCGATGGCCTTCTATGCCCAGTTCGACGACGGACCGGTGGCGCTGGGCTGGCTGCGCGCCTCGCACCGCGAGCTTGATCCACAACGCTCGACCGATTGGCAGCCCGTGCACACGCATACGCGTGAGCAGAAACTCAAGCCGGGTGAGATCGTGCCGCTCGACATCGAGATCTGGCCCTCAAGCACGCATTTTGCGGCCGGCGAAAAGCTGCGCCTGATCGTGCAGGGCACCGACATCAATCGCTACACCAAGGAACAAGCGCCGGTTTATTTCCGGCATGAGGCCAGCGTCAACAAAGGCCGGCACACGATCCATGCGGGCGGCCCCTACGAGTCCTATTTGTTGGTGCCGGTGATTCCATAACATTTGCGAGTGCTGTCGGAAACCAGACGCTTTGAACTTCAGGTGATCTCGGTACGGAAAGCCCCTTAAGCCACGGGAAATCGGGCATATGCCCCTTGCCCAATGGCCGCAAGTGGCCTTTGCTCGACTTTCCAGGGAGGGCCCAAAGCGGCCACCGTAAAGAGGTCATAACGATGCTGAAAAGGCTTTCTTTTTCGGCCGTTGCCGGTATTTTGCTGTTCGCACCCTCGGCATTCGGGCAGACCGGGCCACAGACGTCGGCGAAACCGTTGCTTGGTGCGAAGCCAAAACCGCCGAGCACCCAAAAACTGCCTGCATTGAGCACGAAGTTACCCAACACGGTGCATGAGGGCGGCCACAAATACCTTGGCCGCGACCCCAGTCCCGAGATCCGCTATCAGATCATGAAGGACGAGACGATGCACAAAGGAAACAACTATTAGAAAACGACAGGGTCCCTTCTAGCCTCATCCTCGGAGACCGCGCCCATCGTTCGATAGTGGCGGCGTCCCGAGGACGAAGGCCGCAAAGCAACATCACGCCTGCGGCAAATACTTCGAAATTGCTGTTTCCTTCTGCGTGATGAACTCGAGCAGTGCCGGCTTGCCTTCTTTCGTCGACGCGATTCCGCGCTTGATCGCCGGGACGATATCGGCCGGATCGGTCACCCGCTCGCCGTAGCCGCCGAATGCGCGCGCCATCGCGGCGTAATCGCCGGAAATATCGGTCGAGCGATATTTTTTGGTCGAGATCGGCATGATCGGAAGCTCGATCGCCATCGAGAAGTTGTTTAGGAGAATCGAGAGAATCGGAATGCGCTCGCGCACCGCCGTCTCGAAATCCATGCCGGTGAATCCGATCGCCGCATCGCCCCACACGTTGATGCAAAGCTTGTCAGGTGCGGCGAGCTTCGCCCCCATGGCAAGACCGAGGCCGTAGCCGAGCTGGGTGGTCTTGCCCCAGCCGATATAAGTGAGCGGCTCGGTCGATTGCCAGAACGGAGACAACTGATCACGCGGCGAACCGGCGTCATGGGTGATGATCGTATTCTTGACGTCCACGGTATGAAACAGATCCCACAACACCCGATAAGGGGAGAGCGGCGTTTCTTTTGACGTCAGCTTGGGTAGCCATTCGCTGAGCCAGGCTTTGCGCATCTCGGCGATCTCAGCGGCAACCGCCTTGCCGTCGCGCTTGGATTTGACATGCGATTTCACGGCCTCGATCAATGCGTCGAGCGTGAGCCCCGCGTCCCCGATCAGGCCGGCGTCGGCATAAATATCTTTATTGATGTGATTAGGATCGAGCGTTGCGTGAATCATGATCTTGCCCTTCGGCATCGGCACGCCGAAGGACGTCTCCGTGAAGCTGCAACCAATCCCCAAAATCACATCGGCATTGTCCAGAAAATGCCGCACCGTCTTCGGCACGGCGACGCCGCCGGAACCGAGCGAGAGCGGGTGGTCTTCCGGAAACGCGCTTTTGCCCTCGAGGCTCGTCACCACCGGCGCGGCGAGATGCTCGGCGAGCTTGCGCAGCGCCGGCCAGGCGCGCGCCCAGTGCACCCCCTGCCCGGCGTAAATCACCGGCCGTTTGGCTTTGGCGAGGAGCTTTGCGGCATCCTTCACTGCATCGGGATCAGGCCCGCAGCGCGTCGCAACAACCGGTTTGTAGTTGAGCGGCTCGGGGATTTCTTCATTCCAAAGATCCTGTGGGACTTCCACCAGCGCCGGCCCGCCGCGCCCGTTGCGCATATGTGAGAATGCGCGCCGCATGATGTTGACCACCTCGGCCGGCGTCGTGATCGATTCCGCTGACTTGGTGATGCCGCGCATCTCGCGCGTGGCGTAATAATTGGCGCCGACTTGCGCGGTCCGCCGCGGATACCCACCGGGCACCACCAGGATCGGGATCGACTCGCTGTAGGCCTGGGCGATACCGCCATATGCGTTCTCGGTTCCCGGCCCATGCTGCATGCAGAACGCACCGAGCTTGGCGCCCGACGTGATTCGCGAGATCGCATCGGCCATATGCAGTCCGATGCGCTCCTGGCGCACGATAATGGGCCGGATGTCGATCGCCGCGGCGTGCTCGATCAGATGATTGACCGGATAAGCCGCAAGGATATCGACGCCCTCGCGCTTCATAATCTCCGCGATCGCCGCTCCGACTTTCATGGGCATGTCCTTCTCAGATAGTTGCGTAGGGTGGGCATCGCGCCCGCTCGACTTCTATAATTCACGCATCGCTTGTGCGCGATGCCCACGCTGTCGGCGTGGGCAAAATCGTCTACAAATGTGATCGCCTTGGGAATGGCCGTGTCGGCGATTTTGCCCACCCTACAGGTCTCCAAACATTCAGGTGGCCGGGCCACGTTCCATGGAGTACGGCTGCCAACGCTTGAGCTCGGTCTTCTCCAGAACGGTGGGATTTACGCAAGCGCGCGGCCAGTAACCGCGCGCAACCAGCGCAATCTCCTGGCCTACGCGGCGGCGGCGCGCCGGGTCGAACCGCGCGGAGGCAGACGCCACATGCGCAGTGAGGATCACGTTATCCATCTTGAGCAGTGGATTGTCGGGTTTGGGCGGCTCGGTCTCGAGCACATCGAGCCCAGCGCCGGCGATCCAGCCTTCCTGCAAGGCTTTGATCAGCGCCGCCTCGTCAACTGTCGCGCCGCGCCCCGTGTTGATGAAGAGCGCGGTCGGCTTCATCATGCGGAAATGCTTCTCCGTCAGCATGCGCTTGGCATCGACCGTCGCCGGTGCGTGCATGGAGACGATGTCGGACGTGCGCAGCAACTCCTCGAGCGTGACCGGCTCGACCCCGTAGGGAGACATCACCAGTTCCTCGACGTAAGGGTCATAGGCGAGCATACGGAACCCGAACGGGCGTGCCCGCATCGCCGTCGCGCGCGCGACGTGGCCGAAGGCGATGAAGCCCAGCGTCTGCCCCATGAGCCGCGCCTGATTGAGCGCCGGCCGGCCTTCGGCCCAGCGGCCTTCACGCACCATCCGGTCCTGCACGACCAGCCGCCTGAACGACGCCAACAACAACATCATCGCGTGATCGGCCACCTCCTCGATGAAGGTGTCAGGCACATTGGTGACCGGGATTCCCCTGGCGGTCGCCGCCGCCACATCCACATAGTCGGAACCCACAGTGCCCAGCGCGATGAGTTTGCAGCGCTCCAGGCCATCGATCATCCGCTTGGTGAAGGTGCGGCCCTTCGCGTAGACCGCATCGGCATCATGCGCAGCATCGATGAAGGAATTTTCCGAGGAGGCATCGATTTCTTCGATCTTGAGGCCGAGCGACTCGAGCGCTTCCTGCTCGTACTCATAACCGCCGCCCGCGACCGCGAAGCTCGTGCCCTTGGGCGTGACGATCTTGAATTCGGCCACGGCGTTTCCCCTTATTGATTTCGCTCTTGTTTATCGCTGTCTGACGCACCGGACGCAAGCAAGCTCATTGCGGCTCCAGGTGTGCGGCAGCTGCAAGCCTGTCGAATACCGCCCGGTCGCTGGCAATCCGAGCCCGCACCCAGTTGGCATCGCCGATCACCGGCAGGGCCGCCATAGTGTCGAGAAACTTCGCGGCCTCGTCGGTTTTGGAGATCGCGCCAATCCAAGCCTCGACCTTGGCAGTGATCGCGGGCGGCGTTCCACCGGGCAGGTAAGCGGCCCACCATGGGCTGAAGTGATAATCAGGCACTCCGGCCTCCTCCATGGTGGGCAGATCCGGCAACGCGGTGATGCGCCGGTTGGTCGAGGCGGCAAGCGCGCGGATACGGCCGGCTTTGACCTGGCCGACCGCAAACGTGCCGTCGAGGATCATGAAATCGAGCGTGCCGTCTGCAAGATCAGGGACCGCGTCGGCGGTCGTCTTGTAGCTCACCGATTCGGATTCAACGCCCGTCTTCGCCTTGAACAATTCGGTGGAGAGGAGGCCGGTCGGGTTGGTGTAGCCGGATTTATTGCGCGTCTTCGATTTCAACAACGTCACGAGCTCGGCAATCGAATGCACCGGTGACTTTGCGCTGACCGCGAGCACGAACGGCGTCTCCAGGAAGGCCGCCGCCGGCATCAGGTCCTTGTCCGGATCGAATGGAAAATCCTTCAGCAGATGCCGCCCACCAGCCATGATGGTATTGCCGGAGAACAGGACTGTGTAACCATCCGGTTTGGCCTTGGTGACGACGGTCGCCGCGATTACGCCGACAGCACCCGGCCTGTTCTCGACCACAGTCGATTGGCCGCTGATTTCGGCGAGCTTGCCCGCGTAGAAGCGGGTGAGGATATCGGCGCCGCTGCCGGCGGCAAATCCGATCACGACGTGAATGGGTCGACTGGGGTACTCTTCCGCTCTCGCGGTGGTCTCAAACGCGCCCAGCGCAAGCGCCAGCATTCCAACCGCAACCCACCGCATCACGACGTTCTCCCAGTTTTGGCGCGCGCTTGCGTTGCGCATTTCGCCGATGCGCCAACCGCGTCCTTCGTACTATCATGTCGGCACAAACGATCGGCAACAAGCAAGATCGAAGGTGGAGGAGCAGGCCATGGAAGGCAGCGTAAGCAGCAAGGGCGCATCATTTGAGGATATGCGGCGGGCAGCGCGTGAGATCCTGCCGTTGGTGGAAGCGGAGGCCGACGAAGGCGAGCGCCTCTACCACCTGACCGACCGGCTCGTGGCCGAGTTTCGCCGCACCGGGCTCTACAGGCTGCTCACACCGAAGGAGCTCGGAGGGCTTGAGCTGCCTTTTGTCGAGGCGATGCAGCTCGTCGAGCAAGTCACGTACGTCGATGGCTCGGCCGGGTGGTGCATGATGGTCGAGGGCGTCATGGGAGCATCGCTGGGCTCATCGCTCCCAGACCGTGGCGCGAAGACCGTGTTTCCAAACGGAGCTGACGTAACCATGGCCGGGAACGGCGTGCCGCGCGGGTTCGCACGCCCGGTTGACGGCGGCTATCAGATCCGCGGCCACTGGGCCTATGGCAGCGGCATCTATCATGCCGAGTGGATCCATTCCGGTTGCTTCGTGATGGACGGCGAGAACATGAAGTTCAATGCGGATGGCGCACCCGAGATCGTGCTGTGTCACCATCCCAGGAACTCGATCGAGCTGAAAGGCAATTGGGACGTGCTCGGCCTGCGCGGCACCGGAAGCTATGATTACACGCTCACGGAGCCGGAGATCTTCGTCCCCTCGCACATGACCTACATGTTCGACGGGACCGAGCCGCAGCGCGGCGGGAAGCAATACAGCGCCGGATTGATCGGCCTGACCAGCTGGGGTCACACCAGCTGGGCACTCGGGGTGGGCCGCCGGGCGCTCGATGAACTGGCGAAGCTCGCGCGCGGCCGTGCCGATGTGTTTGGCAAACTGTGCGACAGCGCGAGCTTCCGCCAATCCTTCGCTGATGCCGAGGCCAAGTACCGCTCGGCGCGCGCATTCGTCTATGCCGCCTGGGATGCGCTCTCGGAACGCTTCGCCCGCGGCGAACGCCCTAACCTCGAGGAGATCGCGCAGATCAGGCTCGCCATGCGCCATCTGCATAACGTCATTTCGGATATCTCAACCTTCGCCCACAAGGCAGCGCGCGGTGCCTCGCTGCGACCGAGCCCTTTGCAGCGCTGTTACCGCGACATCCACGCCGGCACGCAACACCTGCTGCTCGCCGACGAGATCATGCAGGAATGCGGCAAGGTCCTGCTCGGCGCGACCGGCCCCAATGCGCGCTGGACCATGTTCGGCGTGAAAGGCTGATTGGGAGAAGCTAAACGGGCTCCAGCGCGACGTGCGGCCGCGCCGGCAGCTCTACGGCGATGCCATCGCCCGGACACACCATTCCGCCGCCGATGACCACCGCCATGACGCCGGCCTTACGCACAAGCTGTCCATCGGCGTCGCGCCCTAGTACCGCCTGCATCAAACCTGGCGCAAAGCGGTCGAGTTGCGTGCAAGGATTGCGCAATCCGGTGACCTGAACCACGGCGGTACCAAGCCGAAGGCGCGTGCCAACGGGCAGGTCGAGTAAATCAAGGCCCTGCGTGGTGACGTTTTCGCCAAGCTGCCCGGGGGCGACCGCGTACCCTTTGACCGCCAGCTCCTCGAACAGCTCGCTGTGGATGAGATGAACCTGTCGCAGGTTCGGCTGGTGCGGATCACGAGCGACGCGCGAGCGGTGCTTGACGCTCTCGCCTGCGTGAGCGTCGCCGTCAACGCCGCGCCCGGCGACGAGCACAATCCCAAGCTCATTCGCCTTGCTGAAGCTGTGGGTCGGACTTCGGCTGACCGCGACGACACTTGCACTCATGGTGATCCCGGTTCTCTCACCGTCATGTGCACCGCGGTCCGCGGGCATGCAAGGTGCGAGGCCCGCGGCGCGCGACACCGTCACGATGCATGCTAAGAAAGCGCCTTGTGTACGATTATAGGACGAACTCCCATGGGAATGGTGATTGACGGACACTGGACCGAGAATCCACCGGAAGAGACCGGCACCGGGGGCGAGTTCCGGCGCATCCCAAGCGTCTTCCGCGACCGCATCACGGCCGACGGCTCATCCGGGTACCCGGCAACGGCCGGCCGGTACCACCTTTATGTCGGCTACCACTGCCCGTGGGCGCATCGCACCATCATGTTCCGCGTACTCAAGAAGCTCGAGCACGCGATCAGCATTTCCTATTGCCTCCCCTATTTCCGCGAGAACGGCTGGACCTTCGATTTGCGTCCGGAATGCCCGGACTGCACGCTCGATCAGATCAACAACTTTCACTATCTCTATGAGGCCTACATCAAGGCCGACCCGCACTATACCGGCAAGGTGACGATCCCGGTGCTGTGGGACAAGGAGACCAACAAGATCATCAACAATGAGTCGTCCGAGATCATCCGCATGTTCAACAGCGAGTTCGTCGGAATCGCGGGCGACGACACCGACTATTATCCGGAGCCATTGCGCAAAGAGATCGATGCGATCAACGACTTCATCTACACCAACGTCAACAACGGGGTCTATCGCTGCGGATTTGCGCGCTCGCAGGAAGCTTATGATGCAGCCTACACAGCGCTGTTCTCGGCGCTTGACCAGCTCGAAGCCCGGCTTGCGAGCCGGCGCTACCTGTTAGGTGATCAGCAAACCGAGGCGGATTGGCGGTTGTTTCCAACCCTGGTGCGGTTCGATGTCGCCTATTTCTCCATCTTCAAATGCAACCGCCAGCGCATGAGCGACTTTCCCAACCTGTGGCGCTTCACGCGCGACCTCTATTCCACGCCCGGAATTGCCGCCACGGTCAAACCGCGGATCTATGTGCAGAACTACTATTCGATCGAGCGCGTGAACCCGACGGGAATCATTCCGTGCGGCACACCCGTCGATTTCGGCGTGGCGGCTTCGCATTGATGGTCCAACCCCCCGAGCGGCTGAGCATCTTTGCAACCTGCCGCTTGCCGGAGGAGGTCAAGGGCGACCTGCGGCAGATGTGCGATATCGTGTTTGCCGATGACATCGCGCCGAACCAGCCGGCGCGCGCGCTTCTGCCCGGCCGCGAGGAGCCGATCGTGATGATCTCGGTGCAGGAGCCGCTCGATGCCGCGACGATTGCAAGCCTCCCGGCAGGCGTGCGCGCGATCGCGACCTACTCGGCCGGCCATGAGCACCTCGATCTAGCCGCGGCCCGCGCGCGCGACATCGCGGTGTTCAGCCTGCCGGACGCGTTGAGCGAGGCTGTCGCCGAGGTCGGAATGTTCCTGCTGCTCGGCGCGGCGCACCGCGCGACGGAGAGCATCGACCTGATCCGCAGCCGCGCCTGGCCAGGCTGGAGCGCGACCCAACTCAACGGCGTTGAAATCTTTCGCAAGCACCTCGGCATCCTGGGCATGGGCCGCATCGGGCGCGTGCTGGCGCAACGCGCCCGCGGCTTCGATATGACGATCCACTACAGCAATCGCCGCCGCCTTGCGCCCGAGCTCGAGGTCGGCGCCCAGTTCCATGCCGACCCGAAGGACATGTTCGGAAAGATCGACGCGCTGGTCCTGCTCGCCCCTTCGTCGCCGGAAACGCGCGGGTTCCTCAATGCTGAGCGCATCGGCTGGCTCAAGCGCGGTGCCATCGTCGTCAACATCGCGCGTGGCAACCTGATCGTTGACGATGACCTGATCGCAGCGCTGCGCGGCGGGCATCTGTTCGCCGCCGGGCTCGACGTGTTCAATGGCGAGCCGAACCTGGACCCGCGCTATTTCGACCTGCCGAACGTGTTCATTCTGCCGCACATCGGCAGCTCGACCATCGAGACCCGCCGCCGCATGGCAGCAGCGCTGATCGAACAGCTGCGCACGTGGATAGCCGGCGGCACCCCCAGCAGCCGATTGGTGTGAATGCGGGGACTAAGGCCGTAACCGCGGCAAAACACCAAGATCGGTCGCTTGACAGTGCATCACGATTTCATACTTTACTAGATGGTTAAATAAGAGAGATCGCGGTGTTCCATGACGATTTACACCGGAGGCTGCGCTTGTGGGGCAGTGCGTTACGAGATCGCGGCTGAGCCAATTCGCGGATTCTACTGCCAGTGTCGCGATTGTCAGAGGGATACCGGTTCGGGACATTCGGCGGTGGCGGTGTTTCCGAGCGCATCGTTGCGCCTTATTGGTGAAGCGAGCGAAAATCTGCGAACCGCTGACAGCGGCGCTCAGAAGCGCAAAGGTTTCTGCGCCGAGTGCGGTTCGCCGCTTTACAACAAGCCGCAGAACAAGCCTGACATGATCGGCGTTTTTGTGGGCACGCTCGACGATCCATCGATTTTCAAGCCGCAGATCGTGATGTTTGCATCGCACGGTCAGAAATGGGACCATCTCGATCCCGCGTTACCCAGGGTGGCAGGGATGCGGCCAGGTGCATGATCAGAACGGTGCATCTTGCTCCATCCGTTTTTTCTTGCGCCCTCGCTCCCATGCAACGCCCGGGTATCCCTTGAGTGGCACGAGCCGCTCGCCCGTATAGGCCCAGTCCTGCCACTCGTCGATGCCGATATGGTAGATCGGCTGGCGGCCGGTGCGGGACGCAAATAAAGCGCGCGGAATGTTGATCATGTGGCGTGAACGTGCGCGCTCGTAGATCAGCGGCGTTCCACAGCGGCGGCAGAAGCTGCGCGCGCTGCCCGTGTCTTTGTCCTCATAGCGGCTGATTTGGTCCTCTCCTTGCAGGATCCGAAAGCGCTTGCGCCAAGTCCCAACATAGGTCGCATAAACGGCACCATGCGCGACCCGGCTGGCGCGCGTGTGATCGTGCCATGCCCAAAACGCTGGAAAGTCGATCTCGAAGCACACTTGGCCGCACAAACACTGGCCGTGCACGCTTGAGGTACTGGAAAATGCTCTTTGCTTCATGGCACTGCGGTCCCAAAGAGTTAAGTCCGTTAGTCATTCTTCGAAGCGGCCGTCACCGAGGAGACAAGCGCCATCGCCAGACCAGGGTTTCGCAAACACACTTGCCCAGCCCGCTCAAGTGAACATAATTGAAGACAAACGCCCGGAGGATCGACCCATGAAATTCCACTGGTTCCACCTGATGCCCTATCCGTACCTGCCGGACGACTTCAAGCAGAAGTACCGGTCGGTTTGGGTCGATCCGCCGGCGGCAGAGCTTTATGATCCGGTGAAGGGCCATCAGGTCTACAACGACTATCTCGACCAGCTCGAGTACGCGGAGCGCTGCGGCTACGACGGGATCTGCGTCAACGAGCATCATCAGAACGGTTATGGCCTGATGCCCTCGCCCAACCTGATGGCGGCGGCGCTGACGCGGCGCACCTCGAAGGCGAAGCTCGTGGTGCTGGGCAACTCGGTCGCGCTCTACGATCCGCCGATCCGGGTGGCCGAGGAAATGGCGATGCTTGACGTCATGTCGGGCGGACGGCTGGTGGCCGGCTTCCCAGTCGGTACGCCGATGGACACGACCTACTGCTACGGCGCCAATCCGGCGACCCTGCGCGACAAATACCGGGAGGGCGTCGAGCTGATCGTTCGCGCCTGGAAGGAGCGGCGACCCTTCACGTTCAACGGCAAGTTCACTCAGCTGCGCTACGTCAATCCGTGGCCGGTGCCGATCCAGACCCCGCGCCCGCCCGTTTGGATCCCGGGCGGCGGCTCGATTGAAACTTGGGAGTGGTGCATCAACAACGATTTCCTGTACGCCTATCTCACCTACTTCGGCTACATGGCCGGCATCTCCGTGATCGACGGCTATTGGGAAACGGTCGAGCGCCTGGGCGCGGAGTTCAATCCGTACCGCTGCGCGTTTCTACAATTTGTCGGCGTGGCCGAGAACGACGCCGAGGCAGAAAAACTCTACGCACAGCCGGCGCAGTATTTCTACAACCGCTGCTTCCACCTCGATCCGGGCTTTGTCGGGCCGCCTGGCTACACCAGTATTGAGACCATGCGCAAAGGCATCCAGTCGGCGGTGCGCACCGCAGCCCGCAAGGTACAAGGCCAGGACCTCGCCTGGAAGGAGATCATCGATAGTGGCTGCGTGGTCGCGGGCTCGCCGCAGACGGTGATCGACCGCCTGAACGACATGGCTGACCGCATGAAGGTCGGACACGTCATGCTGCTCATGCACTTCGGCAACATGAAGCACGAAACCGTGCTCTACAACACGACGCGCTTTGCCAAGGAAGTGGCGCCGAAGCTGCGCCACCGTTTCAACGGATACGAGGACAAGTGGTGGCCGAAAGATACCTTGAAGGAGATCCAGACGCCGGCGCCGCTGGCGGCGGAATAGGCGCCTCGATCACCCCCGTCCGATGAATGAGCGCATGTTGTTGGGCAGGATGGTCGCCTCATAGAGATTAACCTCTGCCGGCAGCCCGCACATCAGCACGGCAACGCGGGCAACATCCTCGGCAGCCATGACGTAGTCGGCCGGCGTTTCGCCCGGGCCCGGGGCGGTACGCCCGCGCCGGGCCGTGAAGCTACTCAGCGTCGCGCCGGGATGGATGATTGAAGCGACGACGCCGTATTTGCGGCCGTCCATGGTGAGCTGATGCGTCATGCCTTGCAGCGCGTGCTTGGTGGCCGTGTAGGCCATCGAGTCCGGCCGCGGGGTCTTCTGCGACACGCTGCCGATATTGATGATGCGGCCGCCCTGCGGCGATTGCGCTTTCATCACCTTCACAGCCTCCCGGCTCATCAGGAAAGGGCCGGTGAGATTCACCGCGAGAACCTCGTTCCAGTATTGCAGACTTATTTCATCAACTGGGGTTGCTGAGGCCACGCCGGCGTTGTTGACAACGATATCAACCCGGCCGAACGCGCGTTTCGCCTCGGCGAAGAGGTTGGCGACGTCGGTTTCCTTGGTCACATCCGCGGCGACCTCGAGGGCAACGCCACCCTTGCTGTTGATGGCAGCGGTAATTTCGGCGAGCACCTCCTTGCGGCGCGCCGCCAATACCACCTTCGCGCCTTCCGCCGCAAAGGTCTCCGCAATCGCCTTGCCGAGCCCACTGCTTGCGCCGGTGACGATCGCAACCTTGTCCTGCAATTGTTTGCTCATTGGCGTTCCTCCACCCTATGCATTTCGCCAATTGGTATAGGGCGGCGGCTGTACCCGAGCTAGAGGAAAGTCGACGCGAGCGCCGGCTGCTCCGTCAAGGCATGCGCCATGAACTCGAGCGCGCCCTGCACAGCTGCTCGGTTGGCGGGGCCGCCAAGGCAGACGCGTGCGGCTTCCGGGGCCGTATCGGTTGCAAAGGCATCGCTCGCCACCACGCCGACGCCGGTCGCCCGCATGTGACCCACAAAGGCCGAGCGCGTCCAAGGCGCCGGCAGCGATACCCAGAGATGAAAGCCGGCCGGATCGGCGCGGTAGGTGCCCTCAGGCAGGATCGCACGCGCAATCCTCTGGCGCTCGATCGATTCCTGACGCACCGCCGCGAGCAGCGCTTCGCCAGTGCCGTCGAGAATCCACCGGGTCGCAAGGGCTATCGTCAAGGGCGACGCCATCACGGTCGCGGTGCGCACCGCCGATCCGAACAACCAGCCGGCCCGTACATCCGGCACGATCACGTAGGCAATGCGTAGCCCAGCGCCGAGGCATTTCGCCAAACCGGCGATGTGCCACGTCAGCTCGGGCGCGAGCAACCCGAATGGCTGGGGGCCGTCGATCAGCAGGAATCCATAGGGGTCATCTTCAACGATCGGCACGCCAAAGCGGCGGGCAATTGCCACCAACGCGACGCGGCGCGCCTGTGAGATCGTGTGCGTTGTCGGATTGAGCAAGGTCGGATTGAGATAGATGGCTTTCGGATTGAAGCGCTCGCAGGCCCGCGTGAAAGCATCGGGATCGACCCCCTCATCATCCAGCGGCAGGCCGATCAACTGCAGGCCCAGCTGTGCCGCAATCGAGCGCGTGCCGGGATAGGTGAGCGATTCAGACAAAATCACATCGCCGGGTTTGGCGAGCAAACTGAGGATTCCGAGCAGGGCGGAATGCGCGCCCGGGGCAATGAACAACCGGTCCTCGGGCGCGGCGAGAGCACGGCGGCCGAGCCATTTCAAGGCTGCTTCCTTGTCGGCGGCGACGCCGCCAAAACCCTGATAGCGCATCAGATAGACAAGATCGTGCCCGACGGCCTCGAGTCCGTCCTGCATGCGATCCAGCAAGTCGGCATCGTCCGGCTCCGGCGGCAGGTTCATCGAGAGATCGACGATCTCCGGATGCAGCGCCATTGGTCCATGCCGCCGGCGCGCCGAGGCACGCACGAACGTGCCTTGCCCAACCCGCGACTCCACGAGCCCGCGCTTCTGCGCTTCCACATAGCCGCGCGCCACCGTGGTGAAGTCGAGGTCCAGCCGGCGCGCGAGCTTGCGCTGCGGCGGCAAGCGATCAGCCGGAGCAAGGCGGCCAACGCGGATGTCTTCGGCAATGGCGTCGGCGATGGCGAGATAGTGCGGCTTGTCGCGCGCCGAGAGGTCCGGCGTCCAGTCATTCATGGCTACTACAGTCCTTCCCCGACACCATCCAAATTGACTGTATCTTGTTGCATCGCCGGCAGCCAGATGAAAACCTCGGGCACGCGGCGCAAAACTTGCTCGGTTCTTCATGGGTGAGCAAACAAGATTAATGCCCTTGCCTGGAGCACGGCATTGTCCCTGGAATCAGTCGATCTGAGAGGCCAACCACCGCACTCAATTTGATCAGAGCGCCGCCTTTTTGTTCGCGCCTAATTTGTCAGCGCGCCATGAGCGTCGCTGATTGAACGTAAAATTGTATGGAAATTGATTGTTTTTGATGAATGGATGTGCATCCAGGCACTGGCACGACGTTTGCACCGCATTGCGATGCGCCCGACGGGCGCCTGCGCGTCTTGTTGCTGAGGAGGAGAACATGCCAGCCGTCGCAATGCCCGCCCACCAGAAGGGCGACTTCCTGGTCGACTATGAAGAGAAGGTTTTCGAGGACGTCAAAGCGTTGCCTGGCGAGAAGGCGCTGGTGACGTTTCACACTGTGGCGTTCGAGGGCTCGATCGGGCTCGTCAACATCCTGCAGGCGTTGCGCCTGCTGCGCAAAGGCTTCAAGACTACGGTGCTACTTTATGGTCCGGGCGTAACGCTCGGCGTGCAACGCGGCTTTCCCAAGCTCGGCGATGAAGCGTTTCCGGGCCATCAGAACTTCAACAATCAGCTCACCAAGTTCATGACCGAAGGCGGCGAAGTCTACGCCTGCCGGTTCGCGCTGCAGGCCCTCTACGGCCACGGCGAGCCCTCGCTCATTCCAGGCATTCGGCCGATCAGTCCGCTCGATGTGCTGGATCTGATCCTGCTGCACCGGCGCGACAACGCGTTCCAGCTGCACACCTGGACGGTCTGAGATTCGGCACGCAGGAGAGCGCCATGGCGAGCGATCCTCCCATTCGCGTCGCGGCAGTGCAGATTGCACCGGACCTCGACACTGCCGATGGGACGGTGTCGAAGGTGCTGGCCGCGATCAGCGATGCGGCGGAGAAAGGCGCGCGCCTTGTCGTTTTTCCTGAGACGTTCGTGCCTTGGTACCCGTATTTCTCGTTCGTCCTTCCGCCGGTGCTGACCGGCGCCGAGCACATCCGCCTTTACGAGAACGCGGTGGTCGTGCCGGGGCCCGTGACAGAGGCTGTCGCCGCCGCGGCGCGGCGCAACAACATCGTGGTCGTGCTTGGCGTCAACGAGCGCGACCACGGCTCGCTCTACAACACACAGCTCGTGTTTGATGCGGATGGCCGGCTGGTGTTGAAGCGGCGCAAGATCACGCCGACCTTTCACGAGCGCATGATCTGGGGCCAGGGCGACGGCGCGGGCCTCACGACAGTCGCGACCGCAGTCGGCCGCCTCGGCGCGCTTGCTTGTTGGGAGCACTACAACCCCCTCGCCCGCTATGCCCTGATGGCGCAGCATGAACAAATTCATGTGGCACAGTTTCCAGGCTCCATGGTTGGTCCGATCTTCGCCGACCAGATCGAGGTGACGATCCGTCACCACGCGCTCGAGAGCGGCTGTTTCGTGGTCAACGCCACCGGTTGGCTCACCGAGGAGCAGATCGCCAAGATTTCTCCCGATGAAAAGCTGCGCAAGGCGCTGCGCGGCGGCTGCATGACGGCGATCATCTCGCCTGAGGGCGCGCACGTGGTCCCGCCGCTGACCAGCGGCGAAGGTTTGCTGATCGCCGATCTCGATCTCGGCCTCATCACCAAGCGCAAGCGCATGATGGATTCGGTCGGCCACTACGCCCGGCCGGAGTTGCTTTCGCTCGTGCTCGATAATCGCCCGGCGCGCCCCTTGCATCAGCAGGCTGCGCCCGTGCCGTTTCCCGTATCGCTGCCCGAACCGGGGAGTGCCTTGCATGAAACCGATGCTACCGACGCCGCTGCCGACCCAGCGGCTGATCAACGAATTGCAATCCTACGGGGTTCGGCTCGTTGATCCCAAGGCCGGCCACGAGAGCCGCCGCGGCGGCGCCGGGCCGTCGGACCACAAGGCGATCACCATCGACGGCGTCACCGTCATGGTGCCGGTGCACACCGCGCCGGCGTTCGAGAGCCCTTATGTGGTGGAAAAGCCCGACGCGTTCGGGAACAGCCGCATTACCCGCGACGGTCTCAACCTCGGCGCGGTGAGCTTCCCAACCCGCCCGCGATTTTATGATCTCACGACCGCCGACGGCGTTCCGTATTGGAAGATCGCCGTGCTGCACGGGCGCGACGTGCTGGCCACGACCGTGCTGCAGACCTGCATCCGCTATCAGAGCCGCACCAAGACCTGTCAGTTCTGCGCCATCGGCCAGTCACTCGCGGCAGGCCGCACCGTCGAGCGCAAGACACCCGAGCAACTGGCCGAGGTGGCGAAGGCTGCGGTCGAGCTCGACGGTGTGACCCACATGGTGATGACCACCGGCACGCCAACGTCTCAGGACCGCGGCGCATCAATACTTGCTGACAGCGCGGCTGCGGTGAAGGCCGCGGTCAACCTGCCAATCCAAGGCCAATGCGAGCCGCCGGATCGCGATGCCTGGTTCGCCCGCATGCATGACGCGGGCGTCGACGCCCTCGGCATGCATCTCGAAGTGATCACGCCGGAACTGCGTACTCGGCTGATGCCGGGCAAGGCCCAGGTTCCGCTCGAGCGCTACTTCGAGGCATTCGGTGCTGCTGTGCCAGTGTTCGGACGTGGGCAGGTCTCGACCTACATCCTGGCCGGGCTCGGCGACAGCAAAGAAACAATCCTGACGACCGGCGAACGCCTGATAGCGCTCGGCGTCTATCCATTCGTTGTGCCGTTCGTACCGATCTCCGGCACGCCGCTGGAGAGCCATCCGGCGCCAAGTCCTGGGTTCATGCACGAGATCCTGGGGCCACTTGCGCGGCTCGTTCGCGCTGGGGGATTGAGCGCAAGCGAGATCAAGGCCGGTTGCGGCAAGTGCGGTGCCTGCTCGGCGCTGTCCACCTATGAACGTGAGACACGGGCATGATCTTCGATCCGTTTCCAGTGTTCCTGCCCGCGCAGTATCAGGTGAAGTTCGCGACCGAAGCGTGGGAGCGCCAAGCCGCTGCCGGCCTGCGCCGCGCTGTGTTTTGCGAAGAGCAGCGCGTGTTTGCTCATGATGATCGCGACGGGATCGACGACATCGCCACTCCGATTGTCGCGATCTCTTCGCTCGCGGTCGCTCTCGACGAGGTGGTCGGAACCGTGCGCATCCACCAAGCCGAGCCGGGCGTATGGTGGGGCTCGCGGCTTGCGGTGGCAGCGCCGTATCGCCGCATCGGGGCCATCGGCTCCTCGCTGGTGCGCCTCGCGGTCTCCTCGGCGCATGCGCGCGGCTGCACCAAGTTCCTGGCGCGTGTGCAGAGCCAGAACGCGCCGCTGTTCCAGCGCCTGCATTGGGCGACGATCGCGGAGGTCGAGTTCCACGGCCGACCGCATCATTTCATGCAGGCGGATCTAGCTCACTATCCGCCGTTCGCCGACGCGCAGACCGGCTTCCTCTCACTTCCCAAGAAGGCCGCGTGATGTTGGGTTCGGTCGCAATCGGTTCGCTTGCGGCCACCTTGCGGGCGAGCCGCGGGCTTGCCGCCAAGCACGACATCGCTGCGGTGGCGGCGCGCCTCGGAGTATCCAGCGCTGATGCAATTGCGGTCGGTGATGATTGCGCCGCCATTCCCGACGGCGACGGGTTCTTGTTGCTGGCGATCGAAGGTTTCATCAACGAATTCGTCGCTGCCGATCCGTGGTTTGCCGGCTGGTGCGGAGTGATGGTCAACATCTCCGACGTCGCCGCCATGGGCGGGCGGCCGCTTGCGGTCGTCGACGCGGTCTGGTCGTCGGGTGAGGAAAACGCGGCACCTCTTACCAGCGGCCTGCGCGAAGCCGCACAGGCATTTGCCGTCCCGATCGTCGGCGGCCATACCAATACGCGGTGCGATCGCAGCCAATTGTCTGTTGCGATTCTCGGCCGTGCGCAACGTTTGCTCACCAGCTTCGATGCGAAGGCTGGCGATAATTTGATCGCGGCGATCGATCTGCGCGGACGCTACCGCGAGCCGTTCGCGAATTGGGAGGCGTTCACCAACGCGCCCGCCGCCCGGCTACGCGGGGACATCGCGGTGCTTCCAGCAATTGCCGAAGCGGGGCTAGCCGGTGCCGGCAAAGACATCAGTCAGGGCGGCATCATCGGCACGGCAATCATGCTGGCGGAATGCTCCGGTGTCGGCGCCGTCATCGACGTGCTGAACATTCCGCGCCCGGACGGCGTCTCGCTCGAGCGCTGGCTGCAGACCTTTCCGAGCTTCGGTTATTTGCTCGCCGCACCGCCGCGCAACGTGCCCACCGTGCTCGCGCTTTTCGCGGCGCGCGGCATTGCGGCGGCGCAGATCGGGACGGTCAGTGAAGGCGACCGGGTCGAGATCACTGATGGGTGTGTCAGCGAGGTCGTGTGGGATTTCTCTCAAGGTGCGCTCATCGGCTGCCGAACCATGGAGGCGATCACATGAGCGCATCTTCGCTGCGCATCGCAATCCTCACCCACTCCACCAATCCGCGCGGCGGGGTGGTGCATGCGCTCGCGCTCGGTGATGCGCTCACCGCGCTGGGGCACGAGGTCGTGGTGCACGCGCCCGACGCCAACCAGCACGGCTTTTTTCGCCCGACACGCTGTCGCACCGCGTGCGTTCCGGCGACGCCAGTTGGGCGCGACGTGACCGAAATGGTTGAGACGCGCGTTACCGATTATCTGCGATACTTCGCGCAGACCGGAACCGATAAGTTCGACGTCTGGCATGCGCAGGATGGAATCTCGGCCAATGCACTGGCGACGCTGAAAGCGCAGCACCGGATCGGCGGCTTTACCCGCACCGTGCACCATGTGGACGCGTTCGCGGACCCGCGTTTGAGCGCGCTGCAACAACGCGGCATCAGTGAAGCCGACCAGTTGCTGGTCGTCAGCCGCGTCTGGCAGGAGCGTTTGCAAGCCGAGTACGACCGCAGGGCCGAGCTCGTCGGCAACGGCGTCGACCGGGTGGGCTTCTCGCCGGATCGCGACGACAGCGACCTCGTGCTGCGCGAGCAACTCAAGTTGGCGCAAGGACCGGTATTCCTGGCCGTGGGCGGTGTCGAGGCGCGCAAGAACACACTCGCCATTCTCGATGCGTTCGCGCAAATCCAGAAACAGCGGCCGATGGCGCAGCTGATCGTCGCCGGCGGCGCCTCCGTGCTCGACCACGCGTCTTATCAACAACAATTCGCTGCAGCCCTCGCGCGCAGCCGGCTACCCCTCGAGTCCGTGATCCAAACCGGCCCCCTGCCCCAGGCCGACATGCCGGCACTCTATCGCCTCGCGTGCGCCCTGGTGTTTGCCTCGCTCAACGAAGGCTTTGGCCTGACGGTGCTGGAGGCGATGGCCTGCGGCACGCCGGTCGTGGTCTCGCGCATCGCCCCATTCACCGAATATCTGGGCGCGAACGACGTCTGCTGGTGTGATCCGCACGATCCGGTCTCCATCGCCAACGCCATGCGGGCCGCTGCCGACCCGCGGCAGCGGCCGGACCTGATCGCCAATGGGTTTGCAGTTGCCGCGCGGCACGATTGGACGCGAACTGCCAAGGCGCACCTGCCGGTTTACGCGCAGATGCGGGAGCTGTGTCATGCCTGAGATGCGCTTCCGCATTACCTGGCCCGACGGCAGCACCGAGAGCTGCTACTCGCCGTCGCTGGTCATCAAGGATTACTTCGCAGTCGGAGAGACCTACGCGTTAGCGGATTTCCTGACGCGGAGCCGAACCGCTCTCACCATCGCCAGCGAGCGCGTGCGCGCCAAGTACGGCTATCCCTGCAGTCGCGCGCTGGGGCAGCTTGCGCGCATCGAACCTGCTTCGCAACAATTCCTGTGTCTCGCCGGCGCGCACGTCGGCGTCGTCGCGTTCGAGGACTAGCACATGGCACCCGCCCCCATCGTGGCGCATCATTCCGTGATCATCGTCGGCGGCGGACAGGCTGGCCTGTCGCTGAGCTGGTACCTCAAGGACCTCGGGATTGATCATCTGGTGTTGGAGAAGCACCGGGCCGGCCATGCCTGGCGGTCGGAACGTTGGGATTCGTTTTGCCTCGTCACGCCCAACTGGCAATGCCAGCTTCCGAACTATCCATACGCCGGAGCCGACCCGCACGGCTTCATGCTGCGCCAGGCGATCATCAACTATTTCGACGGATTCGTCGCCTCGTTCGACCCGCCCTTGTGCGAGGGCGTGACCGTGACGGGGTTGCGCAGCCACGGCCAGCACGG
>JAFAXD010000486.1 GCA_019241285.1 Xanthobacteraceae bacterium
AGATTTGCGCGAGCAGCCGCTGAGCCTGCGGCGCGCGCGGCTCGAGGCGCTGATCGGTCAGGTCCACGAGCCGCGCATCGATCTGTCGCCGCAGATTGCGTTCGACGACTGGGCCGCCCTCGCGCGTGCCCGCGCCGATCCGGCGAGCGCCGGCGCAGGTCCGGATGCTGATGCGATCGAGGGCGTGATGCTCAAACGGCGGGACTCGGCCTATCTGCCTGGCCGCCCGAAAGGCCTGTGGTGGAAATGGAAGCGCGATCCGTTCGTCGTCGATGCCGTGCTGATGTATGCACAGCGCGGGCACGGCAAGCGCTCGTCCTACTATTCGGATTACACGTTCGGGGTCTGGGCCACAGGCGAGAACGGGGACGAGTTGGTGCCCGTCGGAAAGGCCTATTTCGGCTTCACCGACGCCGAGCTCCTCGAGATCGACCGCTTCGTGCGCCGAAACACCATCGAGCGGTTCGGACCGGTGCGCGAGGTCGTGCATGAGCGCGAGCAGGGGCTTGTGTTCGAGGTCGCCTTCGAGGGCCTGCAGCGCTCGACACGACACAAGTCCGGCTTGGCGATGCGCTTCCCGCGTATCAGCCGGCTGCGCTGGGACAAGCCGCCGCGCGACGCAGACCGGCTGGAGACCCTTGAAGCAATCCTGATGAAGCTCGAAGAGGGCGGCCGGCTCACTTCGGCCACGGCTCGCCCGTGAGCGCCGCCGCATCGATGCCGACGAGATCGGCCAACGACTCGCTGCGGCTCGCCTCCAGCGCCCGCAGCATTTCGGCTTTGATTTCGGCGAGGAGCCCGAGCCCGCGGAACACCAGTGCGGAATAGAGCTGCACCAGGCAACAACCGGCACGCAGCTTGGCAACCGCCGCTGCGCCGGAGTCGATCCCGCCAGCGCCGATCAACGGAAACGCGCTCTCGGCCCGCACATAAGTCTCGGCCAGCATGCGGGTCGCGAGACGGAACAGCGGCCGGCCCGAGAGCCCGCCCGCCTCCCGCGCCTTGGTGTCACGCAGGCCCGGCGGCCGCGACACCGTGGTATTGGCGACGATCATCCCGTCGACGCGCCGCCGGCGCGCGACCGCGACGACATCATCAAGCTCAGACAGCGTGAGATCAGGCGCGATCTTGAGCAGCACCGGCGTGGCGCCGGCGTTGAGCGACACGCGCTCACGCGCCGCGACCACGCGGGCGAGCAGATCATCAAGGGCGTGCGCCTGTTGCAGATCGCGCAGCCCCAGTGTGTTGGGGGAGGACACGTTGACCGTGAAGTAGCTCGCGACCGGAGCGAACATCTCGATCAGGCGCACATAGTCGGCGCCGCGGTCTGCCGTGTCGCGATTGGCGCCGATGTTCACCCCGATAATGCCGCCACTGTTGGCCCGGGCGACGAGACGGGCGAGCACGGCTTTGCCGCCCGGACTGTTGAACCCGAACCGATTGATGATGGCTTCGTCAGTGTCGAGGCGAAACAGGCGCGGACGCGGGTTGCCGGCTTGCGGGCGCAACGTAACGGTGCCGATTTCAGCAAAGCCGAAGCCAATCCGAAGGAGCGCGTCCGGCACGTCGGCGCCCTTGTCGAAGCCGGCCGCGATGCCGACCGGATTGCGAAAATTCAGTCCGAACGCCCGCACCGCAAGTCGCGCATCGTCGCTCGGCTGCCGGATCCGCGGCGCCAATCTCAGCGCCCGGATCGTCAGCGCATGGGCGTCTTCGGGCTCAAAGGCGCGCAGCAAAGGCCGGGCAAGGAGATCGAAGAACCCGATCACGGGACGCTCCACGACTACGACTGACACCTAATCAACGTGCACCGGATGATTCAAGTCGACCCCGACAGCAAAGTCATGTGATCGTGTTGACACCGTGCCATCAAACGTCAGCCGATGAGCCCGGAGTACTGGACATCGTCATTGTCAGGTTATAATTCCTAACTAAATTATCTCCCAAAGAGCTCTCCGATCATGTTGACCCACGCGCAAATCTGGGCGGCCATCGACCGGCTTGCCGCACGCGCCGGACTGTCTGCGTCCGGGCTCGCCAAGCGCGCTGGGCTTGATCCGACGACCTTCAACAAGTCGAAGCGGGTCACACGTGAGGGCCGCGAACGCTGGCCGTCGACCGAGTCGGTGGCAAAGTCGCTTGCCGCGACCGGCGTGTCGCTGGACGATTTTGTCGGTCTGATCAGCGAGCGCACCAGCGAGACGGCGCGCAAGCTCCCGGTCATAGCCCTTGCCCAGGCCACCGGAGCCGGCCATTTCGACCCGCACGGCCAACCGTTGGGGCCGGATTGGGAGCAAGTCGCCCTGCCGATGCTGACGGATACCGGCGCCTACGCGCTCAGGGTCGCCGGCGAGGAATTGGCGCCGACCTATCGAGATGGGGCCATCCTGATAATCTCGCCGGCATCACCCCCGCACCGCGGCGACCGCGTCGCGCTGATGACCCGCGCCGGGGAGCTTATGCTGGTCGAGCTTCGCAACACACCCGGAACGTCGATCGACGTGCGGTCCCTCGCCACCGGCCAAGTCGAGCGCGCAATCGCGGCTGATGACGTCGCCTGGATGGCGCGGATCGTCTGGGCCAGCCAATAAGTGGAGTTGCAAACGGGGCAGAGAGGACAACAGCCCCACGCCGTTGCCCTCCCTGCTTTTCCCCCCACCAATCCGCACGAGTGGTGGTCAAGTCCCCACGAGCAAGGCCCCGGCCTTGTGCGGAATCTCAATGTCGATTTCGAGCGTCGAGACGGTGTCGCCGCGGTCCATCTTGATGGCGACGCAGTCGCGGTCGATCGTGATGTGACGGGCGATGACGGCGACGATTTCCTCGCGCAGCACGGCGAGCAGATCGGAATAGCCACGGTTGGCGCGCTCATAGGCGAGCAGCACTTGCAGCCGCTCGCGCGCCACCGGCGCCGACCCGCGCCGGCGCAAAAAATCGAGCAGGCTCATGCGGCCCTCCGTCCAAACAGGCGATTGAACAGGCGTTTGCGGTCGCCCGGGATCGCCATGGGCACGTTCTCGCCCTTGAGCCGGCGGGCGGCGTCAAGGTAGGCGCGGGCCGGACCACTCGCCGGATCGCTGAGTGTGACCGGAGAGCCGATATTGGAGGCGCGCAGCACTTCCTGACTTTCGGGGATGATGCCGAGCAGCGGCGTCGACAGGATCTCCAGCACATCCTCGATGGTCAGCATCTCGCCGCGCGCGGCGCGCGCCGGGTCAAAGCGCGTGATCAGGATGTGCTTGTCGACCCGCTGGCCCTTTTCGGCCTTCTCGGTCTTGGAATCGAGGAGGCCAATAATGCGGTCGGAGTCTCGTACCGATGAGACTTCGGGGTTGGTCACGATGACCGCTGTGTCGGCGAACCGCATGGCGAGCGTCGCACCGCGCTCGATCCCGGCCGGGCTGTCGCAGATGATCCAATCATAGGTTTCGCGCAGCTCGGCGATGACGCGCCCGACGCCGTCCTCGGTCAGCGCGTCCTTGTCGCGGGTCTGCGAGGCCGGGAGTAGCCACAGGGTCTCGATCCGTTTGTCCTTGATCAGCGCCTGCGGAAGTTTGGCGACGCCCTGGACCACGTTGATCAGGTCGTAGACCACGCGCCGCTCGGCGCCCATCACCAGGTCGAGGTTGCGCAAGCCGACGTCGAAATCGATCAAAGCGACCTTCTGATTGCCCTGCGCCAACGCGGCGCCGAGCGCCGCGGTGGTGGTCGTCTTCCCGACCCCGCCCTTGCCCGATGTGACGACGACGACCTTTGCTGTCATGTCCGTTTACCTCCTAATGTCACTCCACCGCCGCGACCTTCAGCACGTCGCCATCAAGCCAGGCCTGGATCGGCCGGTTGCGCAGGCTGGCGTCGATGTCCTCGGTGGTGCGATAATAGCCGTCGATCGCCAGCAGCTCGGCTTCGTTCTTGCGGCAGAAGATGCGGGCGCGTCCGTTTCCCATGGAGCCGGCGAGCGCGCGGCCACGCAGTGCGCCATAGATGTGGATCGATCCGCCGGCGACGATCTCCGCGCCGGAGGCGACCTGACCCAACACGGTGACGTCCCCGTAGGGAAAGATCACCGACTGACCGGACCGCACCGGCTCTTCCAGCAGCAGAGAGGCGGGCTCCGGATGCACGGATTTCTGGTTGGCGTGCGAAGCATCCTCGACCGGTGTTGCGCGACCGCCCTTGAGCAGCGGTGGGAAGTTGGGCCCGAGTTTTTCGGTGGCACCGAGGCCTTCGATGCCGATGATGCGAATACCACGCTCGGAAAGTTCACCAATCAGATGGGCGGTCGCGGTCTCACTCAACCGTACCGCGGCGAGATCGAGCACGATCGCGCGGCCTTGAAAGAAGCCGGGGGAATTGCGCGCCCATTTGTCGAGTTCGCCGAGCCAATCGGCAATCGGCGCCTGCGGCTTGAGCGCGTAGGCCATGAAGGAGCGGCCATGGAAACCGAGCGACGGGCGAGCTTGGGCGGCGCTTGTGCTGGTCACGGACGGCCTGCGATTCCGGCGATTAATCAATTAGGCCCGGATATGGTTAACGAACCGTTAAGACTGATTCGGATGACTGTGGACAGAGTCCGAAGGAGAGATTTGGAGAATTTTCTCTGTGGAGCGGTGTCAGAGTCCGGTTTGTGCGTTCACCAAACGCTTTGCTGACTCCGGGGTCGCTCCCCGGGAAGCACATTACCGGCTCAGTCGTTGGATTAGACAGCCTAAGCGAGAAGGAAACCTTGTGAGATTCGCGTCGGCGCTTTTATTTCTGATGCTGCTCACCGGAATGGCATCGAGCCAGCCTGAGATCGTGAGGAAGCGCCTCTATCCGCAGTTTCCCTGCCTCCCCGGCGAGTGGCCGTGCACGGTCGTGCCGCAACCCAAGCCGCCCTTTCAGCCGCTCCCGGACGTTCGCCGCGTCCCGCAACCACCGCCTTTTCCCGATCTTGGGCGGCGGCCGCCATCCCCCGCTTATAAGCCCTCGCCCTTCGTGCCGTACTCGACGTTGCCGCTACAGCCGGGAGCGCGAACGAGGTGAAAGGCGGGATGAGGTTCATTCGCGCTGGGCAGCAGCCCCTCCAATTCCGCGATCAATGACCCGAGATGGTCGCGAAGCACTATCCAGACAATATCAAGACGTACGTCTGCGTAACCGTGGATCAGCCGATGGCGCATTCCATTGATCTCGCGCCAAGGAATTTCTGGATGAACAGCTCGTGTTGATGCTGAAACTTTGCCTGCTGCCTCGCCGATGATTTCCAGCGATCGAATGGTCGCGTTCTGATGCAATCGGCTCCCGAAAAAACTGGATTCGTCGAGACCCGCAACGAAACTTTGCGCGTCGCGCGCCGCAATCAGCATATCGAGCAGAAGCGCCGCATCTCGCTCGGGTAGATCAGCCATAGACCGTTTCGGCTTCGCTGAGAATCGCGCGGCGACGGATGAAATTCCGGCTTGCTTCGACCGCTTCACGCTCGACGAGATCGACCGATCGGCCAAGCAGATTTTGAAGCGCCTCCTTGAGATCGGCGAAAGCGGCGAGATCGTTGCGAGCAACTGGGTTGAAGGTAACAAGAAAGTCGGCGTCACTACGATTTGGATCGAACCCGGCGCCACGCGCGACTGAGCCGAAGACCTCTAGTCGTGTGACGCCATAGCGGCGACAAAGAGCTGCTAGCGCATCTCGCTTTTCTGCAATGTCCGCCAACATGGGTTTCTCTTGGGCCTGCCACCCGGAGCCCCGAAGGGGC
>JAFAXD010000189.1 GCA_019241285.1 Xanthobacteraceae bacterium
CTCGAAGAGCTTCGGCTCCGAATAGTGAACCGTGTCACCATGCGAGCAGTAGATCGCTTCCAGCTTGAGCAGCTCGGCCGTGTCCAATTCCTGCTCGGCGCTCCGCTCTGGGCCGACGCTGGCGGCCAGCCTAAGCGGGGGACGCATGGACCATGCCCTTGCTGGAACGCGGCATCTGATCGAGCCGCCGCAAACCACCGATCCAATCGGCGATCAGGGTCGTCGCACCGGCGAAGTTTCCAAACACGATGTAGGCAAGGCCCGCTGTCTGACAGTGCTCGGCAAGTGCGCTTTTCGCGACCACGAGGTCCGCAGTCTCGGCCGCGCAAAAATCCGAGCGGCCATCGCCGATCAGGATGCGGATTTTCTCCGGCTCGCCGCCGAGCGCCTGGCACTTGCAGTGACCGGCCTGCGCCCGGCATGCCGTGGCTGAGTACGGAAAGCCAAGGCGCCAGCGGTTGCGGCCGAGCCATTCCAGCTTGTTCGCGCGCACCGGAACGTCGAGCCCAGCGCGGGCCAGCATCTTGGTGACAACCCAGTCCAGACCGTCAGAAATGACGGTCAACGGCACGCCGTGTCCGCGGCAGAGCTCGACCAAGTCGGCAAAGTGCGGATCGAGGGGAACCTCATCAATAACCGTCCGCAGATCTTCCCGGCTCGCCCGCACAAGATCGATCTGCCGCGCCAGGCATTCGCGCGAGCCAATGCGGCCGGCGAGCCACTCGGCTTCGACTGTGCGCCATTCCGGATCGGCAAAGCGCTCAAGGATGACGTCGGTCGTATCCTCAAGCGAAATCGTTCCGTCGAAATCGACGAAAACACGAACCCCTGACGGCATGGATACCTGCGCCCCACTTCGAGTTTTACGCGATAGATTTTTTTGTGGGTTTAGCCCCCGCACCGGCTGCCCGAGTTGAACCTTACCCACAAACCCCAGCGATTCAACAGAAATGACAACAAAGTGTCGCATAAAGCCATAAGTGGGGATAGCGGAATTTTGTCCCACATCGCAAAGATTTTGCGGGGTTTAGCTCATCCCGAGAGTCGGAATATGCACTTTCCCCCGGAAATGGAGGTGAAAGAGCACCTCACCCTGCCGGAATCACCCGGATCGGCTTGCCGTCGAGGAATGCACGGATGTTCTCGACCATGTCGCGGAAATAGGCCTGGTAGGCCTGCACGCTTACGTAGCCGAGGTGTGGGGTGATGACGACGTTGTCGAGCTTGCGCAGCGGGCTGTCGAGCGGCAGCGGCTCGGTCTCGAACACGTCGAGCCCGGCCCCGGCGATGCGGCCTTCCTTCAACGCCGAGAGCAGCGCGGCTTGGTCGACAATCGCCGCCCGCGCCGTGTTGATAAGGTAAGCGGTCGGTTTCATTCGCGCGAGGTCCGCGGCCCCGATCATGCCGCGCGAACGGTCGCTCAGGAGCACATGGATGGAGATGAAGTCGGCCTGGCGGAACAGTTCCTCCTTGCTGGCGTAGGTCACGCCCGCGGCCTGGCAGGCCTCCGCGGTCAGGTTCTGGCTCCAGGCTAGCACGTTCATGCCGAAGGCTTGGCCAATGCGAGCGACGCGGGTGCCGAGCTTGCCCAGCCCGACAATGCCCAGTGTCTGGCCTTCGAGATCGGCGCCGATTGTTGTCTGCCAGGGCGCGCCGCTCTTCAGGCGCATGTTTTCGTAGCCGATGTGGCGCGTGAGTTCGAGCATCAGGCCGATGGCGATGCCAGCCGTCGGATTGCCGGAGCCTGCGGTCCCGCAAACCACAATTCCGCGCTCATTGGCGGCTTTCACGTCGATCGCCTGGTTGCGCATTCCACTGGTGATCAGCAGCCGCAGGTCGGGCAGTGCCTCGATCATCTGGCGCGGAAAGCGCGTGCGCTCGCGCATGGCGCAGATGATCTCGAACCCCTTGAGCGCCTTGGGGAGATCGGCCGGCGGGATCCACTGATCGAACACGGTGATGTCCACCGCGCCCGAAACCTTGGACCAGTCGGCCATCTTTAGGGCGGCGTTCTGATAGTCGTCAAGAATTGCACAGCGCATTCGCTTCGTCCCGTTGCTGCAAGAGTTACTCGGCGGTGATGCCCGCGGCCCGGATCACATCGGCCCAACGGCGCGCGTCGGTGGCGATGAAATCCGCTGCCTGGGCCGGCGTGGTGTTGGCAGGGTGCAGATTGAGTGTTGCGAGATGCGCGCGCACCTCGGGCATGTTCAGCGCATCGAGCACGGCGCCGTTCAGTTTGTTGACAATTGCCGGCGGCGTCCCCGGTGGCGCGGATATCCCGTTCCAAGTCTCTGATACGAAATCAGGGACACCGGCTTCGATCAGGGTCGGAATATCGGGCAGCTCCGCAGCGCGCTGTGCGGCGGTGACGGCTAGGATGCGCACTTTGCCGGCACGGCTGAGCTCGAGCGCGGAGGCAAGCTCGGTGAACATGAGATCGACCTGGCCGCCGATCAGATCATTGAGTGCCGGCCCCGTGCCCTTGTAAGGCACATGCACGAGCTGGGTTCCGGTGCGGCGCTGGAACAGCTCCGCGGTGAGATGCGAGGTGGTGCCGATACCCTGCGAGGCGTAGTTGAGCTTCCCCGGATTGGCACGCGCATAAGCGATGAACTCTTGTGCGGTCTTCGCCGGAAAATCCGAACGGACGGTGAGCGTGTTGGGAACCGTGGTCATGATGGCGATCGGCGCGAAGGCCGTCGGGTTGTAGTTTAGCTTGCGATACAGCAGGCCGTTGATCGTGAGCGGGGCCGGCTGCGAGGCCATCAAGGTGTAGCCATCGGGCTCCGCCGCGAATGCGGCCGCGGCACCGAAGTTGCCGGCCTGCCCGCCGCGATTCTCCACCACGACTGGCTGGCCGAAGCGCTGATGCAGCTTGTCAGCAACGATCCGGGTGACCGCATCGACGCCGCCGCCCGGCGGGACGGTGACGATGATCCGGATCGGTTGAGCGGGATATTTCGCGCTCTCGTCCTGCGACCATGCGGCGGACGCGAGCAGGATGGCCGCGACGACAACTGTGACGAATTTCAGCATTGCCCGACCTTAGAGCATGTCGGCCGAAGGTGGAACGGGGCTTAGCCCGCCTTGCCCTTTGCGGGCCGCCTCGCTACATCAACCCCGCCTTTTCCGACCCGGTAGCGCAGGGGATCTGACGTCGCAGATGGCGACAATGCCGCGCGGGCGGGCATTCCGCATCATACGAGATACCCATGAACGGCCGACAATTCGTCTATCACATGAGTGGCCTGACCAAGACCTATCCGGGCAACCGCAAGGTCCTGGAGAATGTGCACCTGCAATTTTATCCCGACGCCAAGATCGGCGTCCTCGGCGTCAACGGCGCCGGCAAATCGACGCTGCTGCGGATCATGGCCGGGCTCGACAAGGACTTTTCCGGCGAGGCCTGGGCCGCGCAAGGGGCGCGTGTCGGCTATCTGCCCCAGGAGCCGCAGCTCGATCCGGAACTATCCGTGCGCGAGAACGTGATGCTCGGCGTGTCCGCGTCCAAGGCGATCCTCGACCGTTACAACGAGCTCGCCATGAATTATTCGGACGAGACCGCCGACGAGATGACCCGGCTCCAGGACGAGATCGAAGCCAAGGGCTTGTGGGATCTCGACTCCAAAGTCGATCAGGCGATGGATGCGCTACGCTGCCCGCCGGACGAAGCCGAGGTCGATAAGCTCTCGGGTGGCGAGCGGCGGCGCGTCGCGTTGTGCCGGCTGTTGCTGGAACAGCCGGAGCTGTTGCTGCTCGACGAGCCCACCAACCATCTCGATGCCGAAACCACGGCGTGGCTCGAAGGACACCTGCGCAACTACCCCGGCGCCATTCTGATCGTCACCCACGACCGCTATTTTCTCGACAACGTGACGGGGTGGATTCTCGAGCTCGATCGCGGCCGCGGAATTCCCTACGAGGGTAACTACTCGACCTGGCTGGTGCAAA
>JAFAXD010000280.1 GCA_019241285.1 Xanthobacteraceae bacterium
GCGCGCCAAGCCCGACGGCTACACGATCTTCATCCACTCGCCGACATCGGTCGCGGCGAACATGTTTATGTTCAAGAACACACCGACCGACCTCGACAAGTCCATCGTGACGGTCGCAACTTTGCTGCGCTTCTCGTTCTATCTCACGGTCGATGCCCAGCGCCCGTGGAACAGCGTCGAGGAGCTCGTGGCCTATCTCAATCAGAAAGGCGATAGGGCGAGCTTCGCCACCACGTCACCGCCCGGCCGGCTGATGGGCAATCTGTTCAAGCAGATCATGCACCTGCAGGCGGTCGAGGTTCCCTACCGGACCTCGCCCGACACGCTCAATGACCTCGCCAGCGGGCACCTCGATTATTCCTTCACCGACGGTGTGTTTGCCCACGCGCAGGCGCGCGAAGGCCGGCTGAAAATTCTCGCCGTCGGATCGAAGGAGCGCCTGCAGGCTGATCCCAACATACCAACCATGCAGGAACAAGGCGTACCCGGACTTGATGTTCCCGGCTTTTTTGGTGTGATGGTGCCAGCCGGGACACCGCAGCCGGTGATTGACAAGATCAACGGCTGGATGGTCGACATCGTGCGCCAGCCGCCCGCCCATGAGTTCATCTACAACTTCGGTGGTGATCCGCTGATCACCACCCCGGACGAGGCGCAGCGCATGTTCTTGGACGGGATCAAGGAATGGGGCCGGCTGGTGCGGCTCGCACAGATCAAACCGGAAGGTTGAGAGGACAGTCGAACATGCATCGCAACCTGGGGATCGCGACGGCGGCAGCCGCGGCGGCGCTCTGGATTACGGCCGCCAGCGCTGGCGAGAATCCGAAGGACGTGGCCTTCCAGGCCATCGATCGCAACACCGACACGATGGCGAAGATCGGGGATTCGATCTACTACTTCGCCGAGCTTGGCATGCAGGAGTACGAGAGCGCGAAGCTGCTCAAAGAAGTGCTTGAGAGCGGCGGTTTCACGGTGGAGCTCGGCGGCGCCGGCATGCCGACCAACGTGTGGGCCAAGTGGGGCAGCGGCAAGCCGGTGATCGCCATCGTGACGGAGATCGATGCGCTGCAGGAAGGCTCGCAGACGCCAAACGTATTTGATCACAAGCCGCTGATCAACGGCGCGCCGGGCCACATGGAGGGCCACAACACCCACGGCGGGGTGGCCACCACGGCGGCGTTTGCCGTCAAGGAAGCGATGCAGCGCTTCAACATTCCGGGCATGGTCGTGGTCTCGTTTGGTCCCGCCGAGGAACAGGTCCTCAGTCGGCCGTTCCTGGTCCGCGCCGGCTATTTCAAGGACGTGGACGCCGCCGTCATTCTACACATCGGCGACAACTCCTCGACGGGCTATGGCCTGCAGAACTACGCAGCGATCAGCTCGAAGTTCACATTCCATGGACGCACTGCACATGGCGCCATCAACCCATGGGACGGCAAGGACGCCGTGGATGCCGTCGAGCTGATGGATATCGGCTTTGACAAACTGCGGGAGCACCTGCGCCCGACCTATCGGGCCCACCGCACCATCACCATGGGCGGGCTGCAGCCGAACATTATTCCCGACACGGGCCAGATCTGGTGGTACGTGCGCGACGCGACGGGCCCGGCCGCCAAGGAAACCTACGACAAGCTGGTGAAGATCGCCGACGGCGCCGCGTTGATGACCGGCACCACTTACGACGTCGAGTTCGTCGCCTCGGCCTGGCCGCAGATGGGCAACAAGGTGATCGCCGGCGCGATCCAGAAGAACATCGATCAGGTGGGATTGCCGCAGTGGACCATTGACGAAATCAAGTTCGCCAAGGATTTCCAGCACGCCCGCGGGATCAAGGAAGTCGGCCTCAATACCACGCCGGTGCCGCTCGGCCAGAGGCCGCAGTCGACCTCATCCAATGACAACGGCGACGTGACCTGGAACGTGCCGACCGGGCTGATGACATTCCCGGCAAGCGTGCCGGGCATCCTCTATCACCATTGGGCCGCGGCGGTGACGCCGACCAGCAGCATCGCCCACAAGGGCATGGCGGTTGGCGCCAAGGTGCTGGCGGCGTCCGTGCTCGACCTGATGACGTCACCGGAACTGCGCGCCGATGCGAAGAAGCAGTTCGACGCTGATACCCAGGATACCAAATACTTCACGCTGCTGCCGCCTGAGGCCAAGCCGCCCCCGGACCTCAACCGCGCCGTGATGGAGCAATTCCGCCCCGCGATGGCGAAGTTTTATTTGAACGAGCACCCGAAGTTTCAGTAGCGGTCTCGCTCACAAGAAATCCACCGTCGGCCCGGTACCGGTCGCCTTGAGCACCGAGCGCAAGGTCGAGGCAAACATCTCGGTGCCGGAGACACCAACCATCGGCTGGCGCTTGACCGTCGTCAGGTAGGAGCCGTCCTTACCCCAGGCTTCGATTTCGGCGACAGCGCATTCGAGCGCCGGGTCGGCGATCATGCGACCGCGGCATTTGTCGAGGCCGACAGTTGCGAGCGCACAGGTCACCATGGTGTTGACGTTGCGCGGAAACAGCGGCGCGATCTCGCGCACCGAGCCGTCGAAGATCACCGTCTCCGTCGTGATGTCCTGGGGGCGGCGCTTGACGGCGGCGAGATCGATGTTGAGCGGATGCTTACGGAACGTGATGGTCACGTCGCGCCACATATGACGCCAGGCGAGCAGCGCGTCGGTGCCGACCAGCGCGCCTTGCGGCAGAATCAAATGGTGGTGCGTACGTTCGGCAGCGCTCACCAAGCGTTCGTGCACGCTGTCATCCGCGAGCGCCGTGACCGAGAGCGGCATGTAATCGCAGCGTTCGAGGAACGCCGCGCCGTGCGTGACACTGACCTGCGGATGCGCAGCTTCCACGATCAGGTCAGGCGCAGTCGCGGCGAAATCATCGAGGCGCTCGAGCACCAGCCGCGGATCAATGCCGGCGAGCTTGTCCTTCGATCGGTTCCAGGCGAACGCGACCTCCAGCCCTGCGCATTCGCCACTGGTGATCGTCTTGTGAAGCCCGGCCCCGACGTAACCGAACCCGATGATTCCAATCCGTGCCATCCCATCTCCTTGCGCCCACCTACCGCACGGCCGCAAGTTTTTCTATACCACTGCAAGATTTGGAGACCTGCTTATGCCCCAGCAACTCACGCGCGAGACGTTGATCGCCAAGGATTTGGCCGATCCGCTGCGCCGCTTTCGCGACCAGTTCGTCATTCCCGAGGGGCTGATCTATCTCGACGGCAACTCGCTGGGCATGCTGCCGCGGGCCTGCGTGGAGCGTGTCCAGCAGGTGGTCGAGCACGAGTGGGGCGAGACCCTGATCTCGAGCTGGAACGACCATGGCTGGATCGAGCTGCCGCTGCGTGCCGGCGCCAAGATCGCCCCGCTGATCGGCGCACAAGCCGACGAGGTCGTGGTCTGCGACTCCACATCCATCAACCTGTTCAAGGTGCTGGCGAGCGCGCTCACGATGCGGCCCGGACGCCGCGTGATCGTCACCAACAAAGAGAACTTCCCGACCGACGTCTATATCGCCGAAGGCCTCGCGCGCCTGCTCGGCAACGGTTGCGAGCTGCGCTTCGCCACCCCCGACACGATCGATGCGGCGCTCGCAGATGACGTCGCGGCAGTGAGCTTCAGTCACGTCGATTACAAAAGCGCGCGCATCGAAGACATGGCAGGGATCACCGCCAGGGTGCAGCGCGCCGGCGCGCTGGCGATCTGGGACTTGAGCCACAGCGCCGGCGCGATCCCTGTCGATCTCAACGTCGCGCAGGCGGATTTCGCCGTCGGCTGCGGCTACAAATATCTCAACGGCGGCCCGGGCGCGCCGGCCTTCATCTTCGCGGCGCGCCGCCATCATGACGCAATGCGCCAGCCGCTCTCGGGCTGGCTCGGACACGCGACGCCGTTTGCGTTCGGCAGCCACTACGAGCCCGCGTCCGGTATTGCCCGCATGATCACCGGCACGCCGCCGGTCGTCTCCATGTCACTGCTCGAGACCGCGGTCGCCATCATCACCGAAGCTGGAATCGAGCGGCTGCGCGAGAAATCCAAAGCCATGACCAGCCTGCTGATCGACCTCGTCGAGCAGCAATGCGCCGGATCCGGCCTCGACCTCGCCTCCCCGCGCGACGCCGAGAGGCGCGGCAGCCACGTGATCTTCGCGCATCCGGAGGGCTACGCCATCGTGCAGGCCCTCAAAGCGCGCGGCGTGGTCGGCGATTTCCGCGCACCGCATTTCGTGCGGCTCGGCATCGCACCGATCTACCTCTCCTACGCAGAGTTGTGGGATGCCGTGGCGCGCCTGAAGACCGTCATGGACGCGCGCGAATGGAACCAGAGCCGCTTCCGGGTGCGCGCCGCCGTGACCTGAACCGCACGCTCTAACCCGTTGCCTAAGCGCCCGGCGCGGCGCATGCTGTCCTCAACAATAATATTCCGGGAGGACAGCTCATGGCCGACGCACCGGTCGTCCCCGTCTCGCGCCTGCTCAACCAGCGCGGGCTCAGCGGGTTCCACATCAAGCTTCTGATCTGGTCGCTGTTTATCGTCCTGATGGACGGCTACGACATCGGCGCCATTGCATTTGCGGCGCCGGAGCTGGTGCGCACGTGGGGCGTCGACCGAGGCGCACTGGGCCCAGTGCTGAGCGCCAGCAACATCGGCGTCCTGGCAGGCTCGGCCCTGTTTGGATGGGTCGGCGATCGCTACGGGCGCAAGGCGGCACTGATCGGTTCCCTCTTGTGCTTCGGAGTCTTTACCTGGATTGCCGCCTACAGCAGCAATCTCGATGAAATGTTCTGGTTGCGGCTCCTTGCCGGCATCGGGATCGGCGGCGCCATTCCAAATATCGTGGCGCTCAATGCGGAGTCGGCGCCGCGCCACCTGCGCGCCACCCTGGCGCTGATCGCGGTCGGTTGCGTTCCGATCGGCGGCGCCATCCCAGGCATTGTGAGCGCAACGCTGGTGCCGTATTACGGCTGGCAACTCCTGTTCCTGATCGGCGGCATCGCGCCGATTCTGATCGCCATCGCCGCCATGATCGGGCTGCCGGAGTCGATCAAGTTCATGGCGCTTCATGAACGCCATCGCGCCGGGATGCAGCGGCTGATTGGCGAGATCAGTCCGAACTTCCATGTGCCGCCCAACGCCAAATTTGTGATCGAGGACGAGAAGCAGTTTTCCGGCTTCAACCCGGTCTATCTGTTCCGGGACGGTATGGCGCTGATCACGCCGCTGCTCTGGCTCCTGTTTGCGCTCAACCTCATGGGCTTCTTCTTCCTGTTGAGCTGGACGCCGACGTTGCTCACCGCAGCGCATCTGCCGCCAGCGACGGCGGCGCTTGCCGGCGCCTCGATCCAACTGGGCGGCACCGTCGGTTCGCTGCTGATGGCGCGCTGGCTCGCCAGGCATCGGTTCCTGGCGATCTCGTTGTTGTTCGTGATCGCTGTGCCGGTGGTCGCGTCGATCGGCTTTGTCGGGGTTGCCTCCGAGGCCGCGCTGCTCTTCGCCACGTTCATCGCCGGGTTCTGCGTGCTCGGTATTCAGTCCGGCATCAACGTCGCCGGCGCGTTGGTCTATCCCACCTCGCTGCGCGCCAACGGCTCGGGCTGGGAACTCGGGATCGGCCGGCTCGGGTCGATCGTCGGACCGTTGCTCGGCGCCCTCTTCGTAGCCATGCCGGTGCAGCAGCTCTACATGTGGGCGGCGCTGCCGTTCGCGGTCGGGGCGGTGGTGTGCTTTGCCATCTACCGCCTCAACGAGGCCCGGCTTGCGCAGCGGCCCTGGTTGCGCGAAGGGGGCGTACCGGTCGCGGCGGAGTGAACCCGTCCAGGGAACGCCGCGACATAATTTTGACGCGGCGTGTCTTAAGGGATGGGTGCATGCAACGGACGTTCAAATCGCGCGAGCTCGCGGCCGCGCTTGCCATCCTGCTCGCCGGCGTAGGGTCAACGCAGGCGCAGACCAAGCGCGACTGCGGCGGTCAAGACAAACACCTGTGGGTTGCAGCCTGCACCATTATCATCGATGACCCGCACACCCATCCCAAAGCGCGCATCAAGGCGCTGAAATTCCGTGGTGCCGCGCATCATTTTCAGGGCGAGCTCGACGCGGCCATCACTGACTTCAGCGCCATCCTGGCGATTGATCCGAACGACTACGAGGCGCTCAGCGACCGCGGGCTTGCCTATCAGGCCAAAGGCCAATCCGATCTGGCGCTCGCCGATGACTACAAGGCAATCACCGTCAACCCGAAGTTCGCGTTTGCCTATTTCAACCGTGGCATTGTCGAAGAATCGAAGGGCGATCTCGCCAAGGCGCGCCACGACTATGACGAGGCAATCCGACTCAAGCCCGAGTTCCCCGGGTTCTACAAGAAACGCTCGCAGCTCCGGCTCCGAGAGGATGACGTTGACGGCGCCGTCGCCGATGCGAATGCGGGCATCGCCATCACTGACAGCGATCCGGATTTGTTCATCACCCGCGCCAACGCCTATCGGCGTCAGCGCGCACTCGACAAAGCGCGCGCCGATTATGAAAGTGCGCTGCGGCTCGAGCCTAACGCATCGGCGCCTTATGTGGGCCGCGGCAACGTCCGCGCCATGCAAGGCGACTTCGATGGCGCACTTGCCGACTATGACGCCGCGATCAAGCTCAACCCGAAGGACGCCGGCGCCTATCTCAATCGCGCCACGGCCCAATCGGAGAAGGGCGACTACACCGGCGCCGCGGTGACCAGCGACGCGACGGTGCGGCAATGGCCGAACGACGCCAACCTCTACGCCAACCGCGGGTTCACCCGCTTTGCCGCCGGCGATTTTGCCGGCGCCACTGCCGATTTTCAGCGTGCCGGCAAGGACGTTCCAACGAATGCATATGTGCCGCTATGGCGCTACCTGGCGCAGGCACGTATCGGCGGCGACAAGGACACAGCGGTGCTGGCGCGCGACTTTGCCAACGTGGACCAGTCCGCCTGGCCAGCGGCGGTATACGCGCTTTATCTCGGCAAGGGCACGCCCGACGCGGTGCGCGTAGCCGCGGCCGCGGGCGACCCCGCCGGCAAGGCCGAGCGCGAGTGCGAGGCCGCGTTCTATCTCGGCGAATTCGCGCTGCTCAACGGCAAGCGCGACGAGGCCGCCCCGCTGCTGCATGAGGCCGGCGACAAGTGCCCGGTCGGCTTTACCGAGCGCTACGCCGCCCGGGGTGAACTCACGCGGGTCCCGTGAGACCAGCAACAAACACCACCGACAGCCCTCAACAAACTCGACCCTCATCCTGAGGAGCCCTCGCGCAGCGAGGGCGTCTCGAAGGATGGCCACGGGCGAGAGCATTCGTTGCGGCCATCCTTCGAGACGCACGCGGGCGCAGCCCGCGTGCTCCTCAGGATGAGGGTTGAGTTTGTTGAGGGCTGAAATTAGTTGAAGCCCTAATGCGAGATCATCCAGGGCCTGCTCCCGGGGAAGCTCTTCGGGCCGTTCTTGCCGCGCGCGGTGAAGCGCGATGTACGGCCTGAACAACACGAACAGCCCGGCGCGTGCGCGCCCCCCGTCTGCGACAATGTCTTGGGCGCGTTGGCGCTGCGCTCGTTGGTCGCGTGGGCGCGGCGCCGCTCCGCCGAGAGGGTCGAGCAATGCGGCGCCGTGAGGATCACGCGCGGCGCTAGCACTGCGCAGTCTGGACAGGCCGACGGCAGCTCGCACTCCGCCATCGGCCGGATGTCGGTGAACGGCCCGCAGGCATCGCACAGATATTCGTAGATCGGCATGCGCGGCTCCTACTTGTCCGGCGACATCGGGATATCGACACCGCCCATGTCGTGCTTCACCGGACCGGAAGCGTTCGGCATAACATCGAAGGCAAAGATATCGGTCGGCAGCCACAACGTGGCGCAGGCATTGGGAATATCGACCACACCGGAGATGTGCCCCTGCACCGGCGCGGTGCCAAGGATCGCGTAGGCTTGCGCCTTGGAATACCCGAACTTGGTCAGATACTCGATGGCGTTGAGACACGCCTGCCGATAAGCGATGTGAACGTCGAGGTAGTATTGCTTGCCCCACTCGTCGACCGAGATGCCCTCGAAGATCAGATAATCGTTGTAGGTCGGCACGATTGGCGACGGCTTGAAGATCGGGTTCTTGATCCCGTACTTGGCCATACCGTCTTTGATCACATCGACCTTGAGGTGCAGCCAGCCCGCCATCTCGATGGCGCCACAGAAGGTAATCTCACCGTCGCCCTGGCTGAAATGCAGGTCGCCCATGGAGAGGCCGCCGCCCGGCACGTAGACGGGGAAATAGATCTTGGAGCCGCGCGACAGATCCTTGATGTCGCAGTTGCCGCCATGCTCGCGCGGCGGCACGGTGCGTGCGCCTTCGGCGGCCACCTTGGCCTTGACGTCGCCCTTAGCGGTGCCCGCATGCGCA
>JAFAXD010000302.1 GCA_019241285.1 Xanthobacteraceae bacterium
GGTTGCGGCCGCAACGCCGTCGCAGGCGCGCTGGTACAGACACCACTGGTCGCGCTCGATCGTGCCGCCGGGCGGCGTCATCGGCTGGACCGTGCCGTTCAGCTTCAACTACGTCGGCCCGAGCTACTTCAGCAACGCGCCGGTCTACGTGCTGCCGGGGAGCTACTCGCCCGAGGTGCGCCGCTACGTGCGCCAGCCGCGGTATTACTGGTAAGCCGCGTGGCTCTTCCCGTCGCCAATCCGCATCCGCCGTTCAACATCACGCGCGCGAGCCACGTTGTCCTCACCGCGCGCGACCTCGAGGCGAGCCGCGTTTTCTATGCCGACGTGCTCGGCTTCATCGTCAGCGAAATTGCTGATGATGCGCTCTATTTGCGCGGGCTCGAGGAACGCGCGCATCACAGCATCACCATCCGGCGCGAGGCCGGCCCGGCCGTATGCCGGCGCATCGGGCTGCGCGTGTTCACCGACGACGATCTCGCGCGCGCGGCGGACTATTTCCAGCAAGGCGGCTTTCCGGTGCGCTGGGTCGAGGTGCCGCATCAGGGCAAGACCCTGCATGTGGATGACGCGATCGGCACGCCGCTCGAACTGTGCGCCGAGATCGACGAGGTGCCGACCAAGCTGCAGGAGTTTCATCACTACAAGGGCGCGAGCCCGCTGCGGCTCGATCACTTCCAGATCGTCGCGCAGGATGTGTTGAAGGGCACGCTGTTCTACACGGCGCTCGGTTTCCGGCTCACCGAATACACGGCCAGCGACGGCAGTCGTGACGAGCTTTGGGGCACGTGGCTGCAGCGCAAGGGCAACCCGCATGATGTCGTGCTCTCCAACGGGCGCGGTCCGCGGTTGCATCACTTCGCCTTCACAGTGCCGGAGAGCCGCGACATCATTCATGCCTGCGATGTCGCCGGCAGCCTGCGCTGCCCGGTCGAGCGTGGGCCGGGCCGGCACGGGATCGGTAATGCGCTGTTCGTCTATTTTCGCGATCCCGACGGCCACCGCATCGAACTGTTTCTCGGCCACTACCAGGCGATCGATGCCAGCCACACACCGATGCGCTGGGACCTCTCCGATACCCGCCGCTCGCAGCTGTGGGGCTTGCCGGCGCGGGCGACCTGGTTCTCCGAAGCGAGCGAGTTTCCCGGTCAGCCGCCGACCGCGCCAAGCCTGCATGCCGATCCCGTGACGCTCGAGACGTTCCTCGCCAATCAATACTGATGTGGCCCGGGGGACACAGCCCCCGAGAATGCATCGCGTGCGCGGGAACCGGGGGGCGCGTTGCTCGTTCACGCAGCACTATTCGGCGTGGGGTGGCTTGTATCCTGATATTGGATAGATGGATCGCGATACCTCCGCGGGGACAGGCCTGAGTGAAAAGGCCATGCCGGTCTCAACCTCCATCGATCCGTCGAATTTTGGCGCTCGGCTGTTGCGGATTCGCGCGCGCGTGCGATGCGGCCGGATCAAGCTGGACCACAAGAAGACGGGACACTGCAGATGCCACTGGTTTCGACAGATCGTGACGGTGAGGCGGACGCTCGCCGGCAAGCCATCGGGTTCTGGATGTTCATCGAAGGGGCGCGGCCCTACAAGCCTGTCCGCGTCTACATCAGCTACGACACCCTGGCGCAGGTCGACCCATCGCAACCGCGCGGCTTGCCCACGGCCCTCGATATCTTCAAGCGCCACCGCCCCATGATCGAAGCCGCCGCCAGCGCCAAGTTCGATGCCGGATACCTGGACGACGGCGAGTATGGCGGCCGGCCCATCCTCACGTTGCGCCCGGAGAACCTGCCGCTCAACGTGAGTTGACGCTGCGCGCCATCGCGTCCGACTGCGGCAAGCTGCCGCCGCCAGGCCTGCCGAGCCTCCTGCAAATGTAGTATTTAAGTGCTAACTCCTGGGGCGATCCGGCGCCGGGGTTGAAAAGGCAGGTCCGCCATGTCCGATTGTCTGCACTGCGATATCAACGAGGTCGTGCGGGAGCACATCGAGCGGACCAAAACCGTCGATCTTGCCGGGCTGGCGGCGGACATGGCCGAGAGCCTGGCCGAGCTGATCCTGCTTGCCCCGGAGGACCAGCAGGGGGCGATGCTGGCGGAGGCGATCCGCCACCTCGGTCACGCATTTCTGGAAAAAACCGGGGTGATCGAGGCCGAGGCGGCCACCGCTCACTAAAAAACAGGGTCTCACAAAACCGCGTCGGTGCGCGGATCGATCAGGTGCAGGTGGTCGACGTTGGCGCAGAGCCGCATGGGCTCGCCGGGACGCTGCGCGCTAGCTGGGTCGACGCGGCCGCACACTTCGGTGCCGTCGACCCGGAAGTAGACCATCGTCTCCATCCCCATCGGCTCAACCACGTCGAGGGTCGCGTTGAAACTCCGCGCCTCGTCGCGCTCGCCGCGGCGTGGTTCGGTAATGTGCTCGGGACGCAGCCCGAAGATCAGCTCCCGCCCGGCCGCCGG
>JAFAXD010000339.1 GCA_019241285.1 Xanthobacteraceae bacterium
CAATCCGAATAGCGCGTGAATTCAGTGGGAGGCTGACGAGCGACCCGAACCGGAGCTCGTTAGGGCTGCTTCCTTCCGGACCTGACCCGGTTGGCGAGTGGCTCGTCCACCGCCAACCTCCCGCCCCTATATCAGCGGCCCGCCAGCGGATTGCAAGTCGCGCGGCGCCGCACGGTGGACAAAGCCGCGCCAATGCGAATGATGTCCTGGGGGGATGACAATGACCACTTTGCCGCACTGGGAGCTCGACCCGCAGCTTGGCCGCGACACCGCAGCGGTTGGCGACCTCCCTCTCTCGCGCGTGCTGGTCAGCCGCGACGCCAGCTATCCCTGGCTGATCCTGGTTCCGCGCCGGCCCGGTGCGGTCGAGCTGATCGACTTGTCCGATGCTGACCAGGCCCAGGTGATGGGCGAGATCGCTCAGGTCGGACGGGTGCTCAAGGCTCTCACGGCCTGCGACAAGCTCAACATTGCGGCGATCGGCAACGTGGTGGCGCAACTGCACATCCACCTCGTTGCAAGGCGCCGCGGTGACGCTGCGTGGCCAAAACCGATCTGGGGCGCTGGGCCCGCGCGTTCCTACACGCCGGATGTGCTCGATGAGTTCATTACGATGCTTCGCCGAGACCTCGGACTGTAATTTGGAATCGCCGCGCCGTTGCGCTGCTACGGCTGGCGTGCGACGTTCCGGCCCCGCTGGAGTTTCTCGATGCACGACCTCGGGCCGAGGCCGCTTCTCGGTTACATTTCAAATCACCTGGATCGCGCGACCGAGCGTCGCGGCGATGAGTCTTTGGCCGCGCTTGCGGAGGCCGGCGCTTATCTGATCGGCGGCGAACTCGTCGTGCTGCGCAAGGGCGAGGTCTTGAACCCGCTGTTTCCGCTGGCCGATGCGCGCGCACTCGCACCTGCATCGGAAACGGTCTTGCTCGGCCTTGCCGACAGCGCTCCGCGCTATGGCATCAGCATCGATCAGAGCGCAGCGGAAGCGCTCAAGAGCCGGCCCGAGTTCCTCGTGATCGATCTTCGCTCGATCGCGATCCAGGGGCTCGTCGCGCCTGAGCACGCGGCTGCGCTGGCAGAAGCCAAGGCGCTGATGACCTGGCATGCGCGCCATCGCTTCTGCTCGAATTGCGGAACGCCGACGAACGTTGTCGACGCTGGCTGGAGGCGCGACTGTCCAAACTGCAAGGTGCAGCATTTTCCACGCACCGATCCGGTCGTCATCATGTTGGCGATCGACGGCGACAACTGTTTGCTCGGCCGCCAGCGCCGTTTCGGCGCCGGCATGTGGTCGTGTCTCGCCGGATTTGTGGAGCCGGGCGAAACCATCGAGCAAGCGGTGCGCCGAGAAACCCTCGAGGAGGCCGGGATCCCCTGCGGGGCGGTAACTTATTTTGCCTCGCAGCCTTGGCCGTTTCCGATGTCGTTGATGATCGGCTGTCACGCCCAAGCGTTGGCCAACAACATCAAGGTCGATCACAGTGAGCTCGAGGATGCGCGCTGGTTTCCGCGCGAGGAAGCATCTGCCATGCTGGCCCGCCAGCATCCTGATGGGCTGAGCACACCGCCGCCGTTCGCCATCGCCTATCACATCATCCGCGCCTGGGTGGAGGGCGATGTCGCCGCCTAAGCGGTGCCGCATTCTGTGCGCCGGCATGGTGGTGCTCGATGAGCTGTTTCGCGTGAAGGATTTCCCCCCGCCCGACGGCAAGGTCGAGGCGAGCGCGTATGTCACCATCGGGGGCGGCAATGCCGCGAACGCGGCGATTACGATCGCGCGGCTTGGCGGGGACGCGAGCTACGCAGGGCCCGTCGGCGACGATGCGGCAGGCGATCGCATCCTGGCAAACTTGGTACGAGAGAACGTCGACATCAGCGGCTGTGTGCGCGTACCCGGGACGGCTTCGCCCGTCTCGGCGATATTCGTCAATACACATGGCGAGCGCTCGATCGTGACGCATCGCGGTGCGCAGCTCAGTGCAACCCGACCGCCGGACGGCGCGGCGCTGGTGCGCGCAGTCGACGGTGTGTTGATCGATAACCGTATGCCGACCTTCGCGCGCCCGATTGCCGAGGCGGCGCGGGCGCGCAATCTGCCGGTCGTGCTTGATGCCGACAAAGCCACAGGCTTGGACGATCCGTTGTTCGCCCTCGCCACGCATGTGATCTTCTCCAGCGAATGCCTGCGCCAGACCGTCGGCGAAGATGATCTGGCGGTCGGAGTTGCGCGGATCGCCGGCTTGATCAAGAAATTCGTCGCCGTGACGAATGGACCCGGCGATCTTATGTGGAGCGAGGGCGACAAGGTCTCGTCCATGCCGGTGTTCCAGATCGTCGCGGTCGACACCCTTGCGGCGGGTGATATTTTCCATGGCGCTTTTGCGCTGGCCTTGGTCGAAGCCAAGCCGCTCACGGAGTGTCTGCGCTTTGCCGCCGCGACCGCCGGGCTGAAATGCACGCGGTTCGGCGGCAGCCCGACCATCCCGAGGCGCCCGGAGGTGGAGGCATTCCTGAGGAGGATATAGTAATATTTTCTATGCAAGGCGATATAAAGCGGCTATTGTAGAAAATCGTTCTAGTGCCCGCGCCGTCGCCAAACGGTTTGGGCTCGACCCAGGGCCGCCCATGGACGCCATTGACCGTAAAATTCTCGCTGTCTTGCAAAAGGATGCCTCGCTTTCGGTGGCTGAGATCGGCAACCGCGTGGGGTTGTCATCCACCCCCTGCTGGAAGCGCATCCAACGGCTCGAGGCAGACGGCGTCATCCAGCGGCGCGTCGCCGTGGTCGACCAGGACAAACTTGGGCTTGGCGTCACCGTCTTTGTGTCCATCGAGACCGGCGATCATTCAGAGGACTGGCTGAAGCGATTCGCCGACGTGGTCGCGGCGCTGCCGGAGGTGATGGAATTCTACCGGATGGCTGGCGACGTCGACTATATGCTGCGCGTCGTGGTTCCTGATATCCCCGGCTATGACGCTTTCTACAAGCGCCTGATCGCGACCGTGCCGCTCAAGAACGTGACGTCGCGCTTCGCCATGGAGAAGATCAAGTCCACGACCGAGCTGCCGATTGCCTGAAGCATGTCTCGCAAAATGGAGGCCGGTTTGGCGACAAAGGACATGCTCAAAAAAGCGAGCTAGTCTCCCATTAACCATTTTGATTGGATGCCTCGTCTGCAGGGCGTAGCGAGGCGTGCGCTTAACTCCGGCGCAACAGCTGCGCGTTAGCCTCGCGCGCAATCCGAATATCGCCGCGTGCGAGCAGGAGTGAGGCCATGTGGAGTTTGTTGCAGCGCTTCGTCCACGACGAATCGGGGGCAACCGCCGTGGAATATGGCTTGGTGGCCGCCGGCATCTCCGTCGCCATCATCGCGATTCTCAACACACTGAGCGGTCAACTCAAGAGCGCCTTCTCGGACATGCTCAAGTCCGGCCGCTAAGCCTGCCGCTTCGTGATGTTGGTCGAAACCGCCAGGCTGTTCTTGTTTCCGTCGCTCATGGCGTTCGCCGCCTCGAGCGATCTCCTTACAATGACGATCTCCAACCGGATCTCGCTCGCCTTGGCGTTGGGATTCCTGATCTTGGCCACGGCATGCGGCTTCACTCCGCAAGCTGTCCTCTGGCACATGCTTGCCGGGCTTGGCGTATTGGCGGCGGGACTTGCGTTGTTCGCGCGCCGCCTCATCGGCGGCGGCGATGCCAAGCTTGCCGCGGTAGCGGCGCTGTGGCTCGGGTTGGACCGGCTTGCAGACTTCGCGCTGTTGAGCTCGCTGCTGGGCGGTGCCGTTACGCTTGCGATTCTCGCCTTCCGCCGGATGCCGCTGCCCACATGGCTCGCGGATCAGGTCCAGGCCCTAACGCTGCATCAGCCCGACGGTGGAGTGCCTTATGGCATCGCCCTCGCCGCGGCCGCACTGGTGATCTATCCCTCAACGAGTTGGATGGCTTTCTGACCCGAGCCCGGCTTGTTTGCTCGGGCTCAGGCACGTGCATCAGCTCGCGTTCGCGACCTCATCGGCGCGGACGTTGTCATTCGCGACGATGCGCGCATCCTCGTACTCCTGGAATAGCGCAACGCCGAGCGACGAGTTTCCCTGCGGCCGGGACCAGCCCGCATCAAGCGACCCCGCCATTATCCCAAGCCATTCCCGCGGGCCGATGACATCAAGCTGATCGATTACCACATCTAGGGAGCCGGCCTTCAGACCGCCGGCAGCAAGCGTGGCCAGGCTGAAAACGAACTGCAAGACATACATGATCTTGCTCTTCCAAAAGGGTTTGCGCTTCATGGCACTTCTCTCATCTTCTGTTCTTGGTCGGGGGGCGTGACAATGCCGCCGACTTGTGGTACTGACCGGTAACGCACATATAGATACTGACCGGTAACACCCATGTCAAGGGAACCCCAATGAGCACCGTGCGATCCGCCGTGAAAATCGATCGGGACGAGAGGGCGCCGCCGCGTGAACGTATCCTTGCGGTTGCGGCCGATCTTTTCTATCGCAATGGAATACGGGGGGTGGGCGTTGAGGCAATCGCCGAAGCCGCCGGCACTAACAAGATGACGCTCTACCGGCACTTCGACTCCAAGGACGACCTCGTCGCGGAATACCTCCGGCGCCTCGCCTCTCAGGCTAACTCCGCTTGGGATCGGCGCGCCACGCGCTTCCCCGATGATCCGCGTGCCCAGCTGCGCGCCTGGCTGACCGAGATGGTTGAGCACATTGGCGCCACCGACGACCGCGGCTGCGCTCTAGCGAATGCTGCCGTTGAGCTACCGGAGCCGGGGCATCCGGCGCGGCGCGTCGTCGAGGAATTCAAGACCGCCCAGCGCGAGCGACTCATCGCGCTTTGTGCCGCAGCCGGCCTGAACGAGCCGGATATGCTGGCTGATGAGCTATTCCTGTTGCTCGAAGGAGCCCGCGTCACGGCGCAATGCATGGGGCGCGAACGACTCGGCGATCGCCTGGTCCGCATGGGCGAGACCATGATCTCGGCGCACGAACCCAAGAAGCGCTGACTAAGCGCTGAGTAAGCGCTGAGTTACCCTGCCTTGCCGCGCGATTTGCTGTCGAGCAAATGCGAGAGTTCGCCGACGATGCCGCGCCGGAACAGCAAGATACAAACAACAAAGATTGCACCGATGACAGCCTGGATCGGCAGGCCCGAGTCGGCGAGATAGAACTCGAGCATCTCAACCACCACCGCGCCGACCACCGGCCCGAACATGGTGCCGGACCCGCCCAGCAGCGTCATCAGAATGACGTCGCCCGATGTGCTCCAATGCACGTCGGTCAGCGAGGCGAGCTGCACCACCATCGTCTTGGTGGCACCGGCCAAGCCGGCCAGCGCAGCGGAGAGCACGAACACCAGCAGCTTGTAATCATTGACCCGATAGCCGAGCGAGATCGCCCGCGGCTCCTTTTCGCGTATGGCTTTGAGGATCTGCCCGAAGGTCGAATGGGTGATGCGGTAGATCAGGAGATAGCCGGCAACGAAGATGACGGCGGCCGTGTAGTAGAGCACATAGAGGTTATTGAGATCGAAGAGCCCGAGGATTCGGCCGCGCGGAACGCCCGTCAGTCCATCTTCCGCATGGGTGAACGGAAGCTGCAGGGCCAGGAAGTAGATCATCTGCGCGAGCGCAAGGGTGATCATCGCGAAATAGAGGCCCTGGCGCCGGATCGCCACGTAGCCGAACACGACGCCGAGGAAGGTTGCAGCCGCGGTGCCGATCACCGCGCCGAGTTCGAAGGGCAAGCCCCAGACCTTGAGCGCATGCCCCGCCACATACGCACTGGCGCCGAAGAATGCCGCGTGGCCGAACGATAGAAGTCCGACCGATCCGAGCAAATTGAACGCGCAGGCAAACAAGCAGAAGCAGAGGATCTTGGCGAGAAACAACGGGTAGACGAAGAACGGCCCCGCGACCAGCAGCGCGAGCCCGACGGCATAGAGCACGATCGGCGGCAGGCCGAAGCTCGCTAAAGACTTCGTGCTCGCTGGCTGCGCGTGGGCGGGATCTGCAGACGTTGTGCTCATGTGGCCTGCTATCTCATCGCTCGCGGCCGAACAGCCCGGCGGGCTTGATCAGCAACACAATGAACATGATCACGAAGATCACCATATTGGCGCCGGGTGGGTAGAACACCTTGGTGAGCCCCTCGACCACGCCCAACGAAAGCCCAGTGACGATGGCGCTCAGGATCGATCCCATGCCGCCGACCACCACGACCGCGAAAACGGTGATCACCAGCTCGCCGCCCATCAGTGGGCTGACCGAATAGATCGGTGCCGCCAGCACACCGGCAAAACCCGCCAGCGCGACGCCGGCGCCGAAACCGAACGTCAGCAGTGCCGGCACGTTGATGCCGAAGGCGCGCGTGAGCTGTGGATTTTCGGTGGCGGCGCGCAGCGTGCGGCCGAGCGAAGTCTTCTCGATCGCGAACCAGGTGGCAAAGCAGAAGAAAACGGACGCGACGACCACCCAGCCGCGATATTTCGGCAGGAACAGGATGCCGAGATCGAAACCACCGCGCAGCTCGAGCGGGACCGGATAGGGCCGCCCAGCGGTGGCAAACCAGTAAACAAACATGCCCTGGATGAACATCATCAGGCCGTAGGTGAGCAGGAGCCCGTAGATGTGTTCGAGTTTGTAGACGCGCGCGATCAGGGTCTTTTCCAGCACCACGCCGACCGCACCGGCGATGAGCGGCGAGAGGATCAATGCCGGCCAATAGCCGATGCCCGCATAATTGAGCAGCATCCATGAGCCAAAGGCACCCAGCATGTAGAACGTGCCTTGCGCCACGTTGATGATGCCGAGCAAACCAAAGATCACCGCAAAGCCGAGACTGAGCAGCGCATAAAACGAGCCGTTGATCAGGCCGACAACAACCTGTCCCATCAGGATTTCAAGCGACATCGCTCAGATCCCCAAATAGGCCTGGATGCGCGCGCTCTGGCTTGCCACGTCGGCGCGCGCAATCATGTCGACGATACGACCGCGTTCCATCACGTAATGCCGGTCCGCCAGTCGCTGGGCGAAGCGGAAGTTCTGCTCGACCAGCAATATTGTGTAGCCATCCTGTTTCATCAGCTCGATCGCCTGCCGGATCTGCTGCACGATCACCGGCGCCAGACCTTCGGTCGGCTCGTCGAGCAGGAACAGGCGCGCGCCGGTGCGCAGAACGCGGGCGATCGCGAGCATCTGTTGCTCGCCGCCGGAAAGCCGCGTCCCCTGGCTGCGGCGCCGCTCGCGCAGGTTCGGGAAAAGCTTGAAGATTTCCTCAAGAGCCATTCCCCCCTCACCGACCCGCGGCGGCAGCAGCAAGTTCTCAGTCACGTCGAGCGTCGCGTAGATTCCGCGCTCTTCCGGCACATAACCGACGCCCAGCTTGGCAATGCGCTCGGGCGGATCCGCGATCACCTCGCGCCCCCACACGTTGATGGAGCCGGAACGCTTGTCCAGCAGGCCCATGATGGCGCGCAGAGTCGTCGTCTTGCCGGCGCCATTGCGGCCGATAATGGTGACCACCTCGCCGCGGGCGATCTGCAATGAGACGCCTTGCAGCACATGCGAGTCACCGTAGAGCCCGTGCAGGTCGGCGATCTTGAGGCACGAGCCGTTCTGTTGCGCGCTGTCACTCATGATCGGACCCTAGATACGCCTCGACCACCGCGGGATCGCGCGAGACCTCGCTGTAAGGTCCGTCGGCCAGGATCTCGCCGCGCGCCAAAACTGTGATGCGATCGGACAGATCGGCGACCACCGACAAATTGTGCTCGACCATTAACACCGTACGCGACGCCGCGCTCTTCCTGATCAACTCGGTGATGCGACCGATGTCTTCCTGTCCCAGCCCAGACATTGGTTCATCGAGCAACATCAGCTCCGGATCGAGCGCGAGCGTCGTGGCGATCTCCAACGCGCGCCGGCGCCCGTAGGAGAGCTCGATCGCCTTGCGCTCGGCCAAGGACTCAAGCCCGACCTCCGTCAGCAGCGCGCGAGCGCGGTCATTGAGCTCATCAAGGGCACGCTCCGAGCGCCAGAAGTAGAACCCGTCCGGCCGAAAGCGCTGCAACGCCACCCGTACGTTTTCCAGCACAGTCAGATTGGCGAACACGGCTGAGATCTGGAACGACCGCACCATGCCGAGCCGCGCCACGTCGGCCGGCTGCATCGGGGTGATGTCGACCCCTTTGAAGAATACCCGGCCGCTGGTCGGGTTGAGAAATTTGGTCGCGAGATTGAAGACCGTCGTCTTGCCAGCCCCGTTGGGACCAATCAGGGCGTGAATGGTGCCGCGATGAATCTCAAGGCTCAAGTTCCGCACCGCCGTGAAGCCGCGGAACTCCTTGGTCAGGTTCTGCATGCGCAGCGTGACTTCGCTCGACGCATCGCGCTGCGTTGTGGATGGCATGAGGACTAACTTATTTCCCCGCCAGCGCCGGGCAGCCGCCGTCCGCGAGCGGACGAAACACCTTGTCGCCCGGAAGCTTGGCGATGACTTTGGATAGATCCCATTCGCCCTTCGATTCGGCCGGCGTCTTGATCTGCATGAGTGCGACGCTGTGCACCATACGCCCGTCGGGACGCAGATAGCCGTCATCGGTGAACACATCGCGCACCGGCGTTTCGCGCATTTTCGCGATCACCACTTTGGGGTCGGTCGAGTTGGTGGCTTGCACGGCTTTCAGATAGTTCTTCACCGCCGAGTAGACGCCGACCTGGAACGAGCCGGGGGGCACCTTTCGCGCGGCCATGAACTTGTCGACCCAGGCCTTCGTCTCGGCATCATCGCGCTGCACCCACGGCGTCACGTACCAAACGCCCTGCGCCGTATCGAGGCCCATGCCTTTGATGCCGGATGGCAGATCCACCCCGAACCCGACCAGCTTGGCGTTGACGCCAAACTCGCGAGCCGCCTTGATCGCGTTGTCGGTGTCAGGGCCACCGCTGTTGAGCGCGAGGACGTCCGGGTTCGCAGCCTTCGCCTGCAGGATGTATGACGAGAAGTCGGTGGTCCCGAGAGGGTGCTTTAGGCTGCCAACGACCGTTGCACCTTGTGCTTCCAGCGCGCGCCGCACGCCGGCTTCCATGGCAGCACCGAACGCATAATCGGCATTGAGCAAGAACCATTTCTTGCCGAGCTGCGGGACCGCAGCGCCGATCGCGGCGCCGAGCTCATAGGAGTCGTAGACCCAGTGTACGCTGTTGTCGGGCGCGCAGGCCTTGCCGGTGAAATCGGCCGATCCGGCGCCGGCGAGCAGAACCGCCTTGTTCTTTTGTTTGGCGATATCCAGCACGGCGAATGCCACAGCCGAATTCACGAGCTCCGCGATCGCGTCGACCTTGTCGACGTCGAACCAGCGGTTCGCGACCGCGGCGCCGAGGTCCGGTTTGTTCTGATGGTCACCCGCAAGAATTTCGATCGGTTTGCCGTTGATTTTGCCGCCGAACTCTTCGGCTGCCATCTTCGCAGCTTCCACAGAGCCGTTGCCTGCCCCGGCCTCATACATGCCCGACAAGTCCGTCAGAACGCCAATCTTCACTTTGTCGTTGGCAATTTCTGCGTACGCCGTCCCGCAGCCGAGGACCACCGCTGCAATTATCGCGATGCCGTAGGCCCGCATGGTATTTTCCTCCCTGAATCCCGATCGGGTCGTGATAATGCGCGCAGCCCAAAGCAGCAAATCGAATTTGGGGCTTCAGGGGGCGCGGAAACGAGCCGGCGCCCCCTGTTCGCGCCCACTCCCGGCAATTCTCGCAATAGCAGGAGCCCTTATATCCGTGCAGATTGCGGGCGCCGTGGAGTGCCCACTCAGCCCACAAAACGCCGGATCAGTTGCCTCCGTGACCGATGGCCGCACCTTCATCTTGGCTGATGGTCGCGCCGTCCGATTGGCGATGATTGAAGTCCCCGCGCTGCCTCCTCCCGGCGCCGCACCGCAACGTCAAACGGCAGCCGGTGAGCGTAGCCGCAAAGCGCTCGAGGAGTTGATCGGCGGACAGGATCTGCTGCTCGCGCAATTCGGGGCCGACCGGTTCGGACGCGTGCTCGCGCGCGCCTATCTTTCTGACAGCCGCGGACCTAAGGCTGTTGAAGTCAGCTTGCTTGCTGCCGGGCTCGCCTTCGTTTCGCCATACGCCGGGAACCACAACTGCGCGGCTGACCTGATTGCGGCTGAGCGCGCCGCACGCGGTGCCAAGCTTGGGCTCTGGGCGGATGCGGAATTTACAACCAGGAATGCCGATGACCCGGACGCTGTGCGCTTGGCGCGCGGCCGTTTCGCTATTGTCGAGGGCAAAGTCGTCTCCGTGCGCGAAAGCGGCGCAACCATCTATGTCAACTTCGGGCGCCGCTGGGACCAGGATTTCACCGTCACGATCTCAAAACGAAACGAGCGTCTGTTTGCGGGGAGCGGACTCATGCCAAAGTCGCTCGCGGGACGCAGGGTAAGGATTCGCGGCGTGGTCGAAGAGCGCGGGGGTCCCTGGATCGAGGCCATCCTGCCAGGGCAGATTGAAATCGTGGATCGTTGAGCCGCTGCGATGAGCCTGCAGCATATCAAGCGCGCGCGTGTGTGGCTCGGGGCCGTCGTACTGACGCTTGCGCTGTCAGGATGCTCCAGTCTTGACCGAATCGAACATCAAATTCTGCTGCCGGGCCCGCTGGGCCAGAGCGCGAACGACGATCCCGTCACGCGCGGACACAAGCGCATCCTCGCTGCGTATGGGGGGGCCTACGACAGCCCGCGGCTCGAGGCCTTGCTCGACAAGACGGTCGAGCGGCTGGTGGCGGCTTCCGAGCGGCCCGACCTCAAATACAAAGTCACGATCCTCAACTCGCCTGCCATCAACGCGTTTGCCCTGCCGACCGGGCAGCTCTACGTCACGCGCGGCGTGATCACGTTGGCCAGCGACACATCCGAGCTAGCCTCCGTGATGGCGCACGAAATGGCGCATGTGATCGCCGACCACGCGTCGATGCGTGCTGATCAGGCACGCCAGGCAGAGATCGCAAGCCGGGTGGTGAGTGATGTTCTCAGCGACCCGTCGGTCGGGGCACTCGCACTGGCCAAATCAAAGATTGCGCTGGCAAGCTTCTCGCGCGGCCAGGAACTCGAAGCCGATGGCATTGGCATCGGGATCGCGACGCGCGCCGGCTATGATCCCTATGGGGCTGTTCGCTTTCTCGTTGCGATGGGCCACAACGCTGATCTCAAAGCCGGCCTGAACGGCTCGGACAAGCACGGCGTCGAACTGCTGGCGACCCATCCGGCCACGCCTGAACGCATCAAAACCGCACAACTTAATGCGCGCCAATTTGCAGCCCAGGGAGGCGGCGAGCGCGACAAAGACGAGTATCTCAGCGCGCTCGATGGTTTGATCTACGGCGATGATCCGAGCGAGGGTTTTGCCCGCGGACGCCGCTTTCTGCACCCTCGGTTCGGGTTCACCTTTGTGGTACCGGAGGGCTTCAGCATCGACAACACGGCGCAGGCGATCCTCGCGGTCAAGGACGGCGGCGCCGAAGCCCTGCGCGTTGACCGAGTGAGCGTCCCAGCTGAGCAAACGCTCGGCGCTTACCTCACTTCAGGTTGGATTGAGAATCCAGACCCGACATCGGTGCGGGACCTGACCATCAGCGGATTTCCGGCAACCACGGCGACCGCCAAAGGGGAGGAGTGGACGTATCGGCTTTACGCCGTGCGCTTCGGTAGCGACGTCATGCGCTTCATCTATACGGCAAAGCATATGACGCCGGCCGTCGATCAGTCATTTCGAACGTCAATTGAGTCATTCCGCCGCCTCAGCGTCACGGAGATTGAGCAGGCCAAGCCCTTGCGGCTGAAGATTGTAACGGTCCGGCCTGGGGATACGATCGAGTCCATGGCCCAGCACCGCATGGCCAGCCTCGATCACCCGGTCGAGCGCTTCCGTTTGCTCAACGGGCTTGGGCCAACAGACGCAATCAAACCCGGAGAGCGGGTCAAGGTCGTCGCGGAATAGAGCGTCGACAAGGACACGCTCAAGCAAGCGAATTAGGACGGACAAAAAACAAAGGCCCGGCAGTGCCGGGCCTTGTCACGCATAAAGTGCGGGGGGGTTGATCAGGCTGCTTCTTCTTCGACGATCTCGTCGGCCTTCGGTCCTCCACGGCGGGGGCCCTTGGCAAGAGCGGCCTCGATCTCCTTGATGGCCTCAGTTTCCGTAATCCGCTGCACGGCGGAGATCTCGCGCGACAGACGGTCGAGCGCGGCTTCGTAAAGCTGCCGCTCGCTGTAGGACTGCTCAGGCTGCGTGTCCGAGCGATAGAGATCGCGCACGACCTCGGAAATCGCAACGATATTGCCCGAGTTGATCTTGGCTTCGTATTCCTGGGCGCGGCGCGACCACATGGTCCGCTTGACCCGCGCGCGGCCCTTGAGAGTCTCAAGCGCGCGTTTGACCATCGGCTCCTCAGCGAGCTTGCGCATCCCAACCGCCGCAACCTTGGTGGTGGGCACCCGCAGAGTCATCTTGTCCTTCACGAAGTTGATGACAAAGAGCTCAAGTTTGAGCCCAGCCACCTCCTGCTCTTCGATCGCCACAATCTGACCCACCCCATGGGCCGGGTAAACGATGAATTCGTTGGTCTTGAACCCTTGCCGCTGGGTCGTCTTTTTTACGGTCATTCCCTGCGCAACTCCTTGGCCTCCCGGCCTAGGGCCGATCGGCTTTGTGACGGAAGCCCCTCGCCGGCTATCCGCGCGAGAAGCGTTTGAAGTCCTGCGGCGCGCGGCCGAGGATACCTTGATGGTCTTTTTGGACTTGTGACGCGTTTTTCCTGCCACTGTTATTCGCGTGCTGTGCGCACGCCCCTATTTAGACGGTTCCTCGGTAAAGCCCCCGTAAAAAATATGCTCCCCGGAGGGGAGCTGTCGGAGGTATTTGTGATTGTTGTTCATTCGCCGCAAATATAGCACATTTTCGGCTGAATTCAATGGTTTGCGGCGCGCAAATGGGGCGAACTTGCTACACTTCCGTATATGATCTCCCTGTGACAAATTGTACGTGAGGCTAATCTAGTCGCCGCTACCCGGCTCCGAGGAAAAAAATTTCTCGAATTTGTTGGGGACTGCCTCAAACTCCTTGGCGTCCGCGGGCGGCTCTTTCTTGACCGTGATATTCGGCCAGGACTTGGCGAATTCCGCGTTGATCTCGAGCCATTTTTCAAGGCCAGGCTCAGTGTCCGGCTTGATCGCCTCGACCGGACATTCCGGCTCGCACACCCCGCAATCAATGCACTCGTCGGGGTGAATGACCAGCATGTTCTCGCCCTCGTAGAAGCAGTCGACGGGGCATACCTCCACGCAGTCCATATACTTGCACTTGATGCAACTCTCATTGACGACGTAAGTCATTGCCTGCTCCGGCCGCCGAAACACGACCATTTCGGGTTGCCCACCGCGTGCGCTGAGAAAGTCGCCCTCGGTCGGATCCCAAGGGTGGCTTACAATTTCCGACCAGAACACGCGAAAAACCGAACCAACTGCCAGGAATTGGCCCGATCACGTGGGTGTCGCTGTAACGCAAGGATGCGGCGCGTGCAAGAGAAGCGCCGTTATCAACAATTGCCGGCTCACGCGCGCGGCGCCGGCGTCGATGACAGGTCTTCGTAGAGGCTCCGGGCGAGCTCAGCCCCGCCGCGGCGCTCGACAAACCGCAAAACCCTGAGGATGCGCACACCGTGGTCGAGGGCAATGGTCAGCACGTCGCCTGACTTGACCGTCCGGCTTGCCGCCTCGACGCGGACGCCGTTTCGCCGCACCAGTCCGGAGCTCGCCAATTCCATCGCGGCTGTCCGCGTGCGCACGACCCGCGCGTGCCAGAGCCACTTGTCGATACGCTGCTGAGTCTCGACCAAGGCTACCCAGAACACCCAGGTGGACGCGCCGATTGCCGCATCAATGCCGATCCTTGGCTTCCGCTTCGAGTTGCGCTTTGAGCGCCGCCAGTTTGGCAAACGGGGAATCCGGATCAGGCTCCTTGCCGCGCCGGTCGCGCCCCGCCTCCCAGACCCGCGGCGGCCGATCTTCGTCGCGCCGGTCACGCCGGCGATCCCGATCCCGCCCTTCGCGCCGCCCCTCGTGGCTGCGAGGCGCTGCGCGATCTGTTGTATCGCGCGGTTTGCGGCGGTCCTCACGATCGCGGCGAGGCTCCTCCCGATGGGGTGTTGGCGACGGAGCCTCTGCGGCGGCCTGCCCTGCGGCAGGCGCTTGGGTCTGCGCCGGTGACTCCGCCGGTTTTCTGTCGCGCACCGGCCGCCGCCGTCGCGGCCTTCGTTCCTCGGACCGACCTGGCCGCCAGACCTCAATGTACTCCGGCTCGGCTGCGGCCGGGGTGTCGGGCTTCTCAGCACTTGACGCCTCGGCCTCCGTCGGCCGTTCGGTTGCATCGAGGCCCGCCTCTTCGGCCGCCACTGCACCTTCCGCCGGTACCTCTTCGGACACCGCTAGGACCTCGGAAGTTTGCGGTTCGGCTGCGGAGTCCTGCTCGGCTTGAAGCTCCGTCGCGGCCGGTTCAACCACAGCGTCGGTTGCCGCCTCAGCAGGCCCGTATTGAGCCGCCGTAGCCGGCTCCTCAGCAGATAAAGGCGGCGTCGTGTCCGGTTCCGCGAGCGCTTGCTCGACAACGCTTTCCTCAGCGGAAGGAGCTTCAGCGGGCGACGCCTCGACAGGCCGCGGGCGGCGGTCCAGGCGATAGCCAAGGGCGCGCAGGATCGAGCCAAAATCCTCACCCGACGACCCCGTGAGCGACGTCATGGCTTGGGTGACGGTGAAGCCACGCCCGTCAAACGCACCGGCCGGCTTCGGCGTGACACCATCTTTCCAGAGCAATGCGGGCCGGATCAGATCGGCCAACCGCTCCAAAATATCGACGCGCACCGCGCGTTCCCCGCACACGCGATATCCTATGGTGCGGTAGAGCTGTTTGTTGGTGTCCTGGTCGACCCGGAATGACGTGCGGCCGCTGGCCGCAAGGCGCAGCAGCTCATCCATTCCGGTGAGATCGGGGCCGCCGTTCTTGAGCGCCCACAATTGCGCGGCGAGCGCGCGTGGACCCGGCTTGAGCAGCGCCGGCACATAGATATGATACGCCCCGAAACGAACGCCGTGCTTGCGCAACGTCGCGCGCGCAGCTTGATCGAGGTTCTTGACGTCGTCAGCGACTTTGCCGCGCTCCAACACCCCGAGGGCTTCGACGATCTGATAAGCAATGCCGCGGGCGAGGCCGGTGATGTCGTCAGCCGCACTCAGCACGAACAGCGGCGACAAGGCGCGTTCGATGTGCGTGTGGGTCCACAGGTCGAGCCGCGTCTGCACCGCTTCTTGTGCGGCACCAGTCAAATGCTCGTCGGCCAGGATGCGCACCCGCGGGCGCAGCAGATTGTCGCCTGCCGTGAGCTTCGCGACCGCATCACCAATCCAGCGGATGGTCCCATCCGCGGCAAGGACAAACTGCGAATCCGGCGCGTGCGCGAGGCGCGTAGCGCGCGCCTCGATCTCGCCCGCCAGCGCTTTCTGCGCCGCGCCCGACAGCGCCTTCGCTTCCGATCCGCCCGCCGACGCATCGGGAGCAAAGCGAAAGCCCTCCAGTCGCCCGATGACATGGCCTTCGACGATCACGTCACCGGTCTTGCTGATTTCGGTTTCCAGCATCGCGTTCTCTTTGAGGCGTCGCATCAACACACTGGTGCGACGATCAACGAAGCGCTCCGCCAAGCGCTCGTGCAGGGCGTCCGATAGCTTATCTTCCACCCCGCGGGCAACGCCCTGCCAGTGTTCCGGATCTTTGAGCCAATCGGGACGGTTCGCCGCAAAGGTCCAAGTCCGGATGTGCGCGATCCGCGTCGATAATGTGTCGATGCCACCATCGGTGCGATCCGCCTGGGCGATCTGCTGTGAGAACCAGTCATCGGGGATGTTACCGTCCCGCATGAGAAAACCATAGAGCGTCGTGACGAGCTCTGCGTGCGCGGCGGGTGAGATCTTGCGGTAGTCGGGGACCTGACAAACTTCCCAAAGGCGCTCAATTGCTGCGCGCGTCGTGGCGATTGCCCGTATGTCTTCATCGCGGCCCGCATGTTCGAGCACAACGATGTCTTCCGCCATCGGTGCGCGCGTGAGCCCCGGCAATGATGGATTCGTCGTCAACGACGCCGTGAGCGCGCCGATCGAGGAAAAATCAAGATCGTTGCTGCGCCATTGCAGCACGCGCACCGGGTCGAACGCGTGCGCTTCCAGCGCCTGCACCAACTCATGTTCAAATGGCGGACAGCGTCCGGTGCTGCCGAACGTGCCGTCGCGCGTCGCTCGGCCGGCGCGGCCTGCGATCTGCGCAAACTCGATCGGATTGAGCTTGCGATATTGATAGCCATCAAACTTGCGATCCGATGCAAACGCAACGTGGTCTACATCTAGATTAAGACCCATCCCGATCGCGTCGGTGGCGACCAGATAATCGACGTCGCCCGATTGATACAACGCGACCTGCGCATTGCGGGTGCGCGGCGAAAGCGCTCCGAGCACGACGGCGGCGCCGCCCCGCTGGCGCCGGATCAGTTCGGCGATCGCGTACACTTCTTCCGTTGAAAACGCCACGATTGCGGATCGACGCGGCAGACGTGTAATTTTTTTGTCGCCCGAAAAGCTCAGCGTCGACAGCCGCGGCCGGCTCAACACATTGGCGCCGGGAAGCAGCTTGTCGACCATCGGCCGCATGGTGGCGGCCCCGAGGATCAGCGTCTCCTCGCGCCCGCGCCGATTCAGCATCCGATCGGTGAATACATGGCCGCGCTCAAGATCAGCGGCGAGCTGGATCTCATCGACGGCGAGGAACGCCACGTCGAGGTCGCGCGGCATCGCTTCGACAGTCGCGACCCAGTAGCGCGCATTCGGCGGCTTGATCTTTTCTTCACCGGTGATCAGCGCAACGGCGTCGCTGCCAACGCGTTCGAGACACTTGTTGTAGACCTCGCGCGCGAGGAGCCGCAGCGGCAACCCGATGAGGCCCGAGCTGTGCGCCAGCATGCGCTCGATGGCGAGATGGGTCTTGCCGGTATTGGTCGGCCCGAGCACCGCGGTGACGCCTGCACCGCGCGCGCGGGGATCACGGTTCGGCGTTGCAGCGGAAAGAGAGAGTGCCATTCAATGTCCTGGCGCGGTTGCCGGCTGATGCGCAAGCCCGCAGTGCTCGATGACCTTACGGTAGTGATACTCGGGGATCGTGGATCATCCGCGCATTAACGTTGTGAACGGGCTTCGAACGAATCGCGTTCGAATCGCGGACCTATGTTCAATCCGGATTCGTTCACGGCGACAGCTCGCGTCTCCGAGCGCCAACACCACAACATAGGGGGGCAATGTGGATCCTGCGAGGCGAAAAAACATCATCAATCCTTAATGCGCGAATTGCCCCCGATCTCAGTTTTGTCGTTAGCCCGAACTCGGGCGCAAAACCAGAACCCCGCTATGCAGCAGCATGATCACACGCCCACGTGACAAGCGCATAAGCGCGCTAAAACCTGGATGTTCTGGTTCTTAGAACGAGTCTCGAACGAATCGCGCCCGAATCGCTGACTCATGGCTTGTACTCATTCGTTCACGGCCACATGTGGAGGCCATCCGCGATCTCTCACGCTAAATGCAGTGTATTTTCGGTTCTGGCGCGCTCCCGCACGAGCAATGAGGTCATTGCCGTTGCGACTCCACGAGCCGCAAGCAGAGTCAATACGTCACCTGAGATTCTTGCCGAAATTTATGTCCTGATTTACTGACCGAGCCTGGTCGGCGTGACATTGGGCTGCTGACTGGCAGTGAATTGAGTCGCCTGCATAACGCCGGTTCCGAGTGGCGTCGGCAGCCTGAACCAAAACGGCACGAGCACGCGAGTCGCCCCAATAGGGGCCAGCGCCACTTCCATATCGCGCTGCGCAATCAGGTATTTGAGCGCGGCGCGCTCGGGACGATAACCGGCGATCGGGCGGAAATAGATCGCACAGACCACCACGGGTCCTTCATAGCTCTTGTCCAGCTTCACCCGTTCCATGCGCTTGTAAGCCAGCTGCAGGTCGTAACGCATACGGCCGTCGAAGATCGAGACCGTGCGTCTACAAGCCTCCGGACTGACCGGATCGCCATTTCCAGGCATGCGCAGGAGGGACGCGCTCATTGGATCCGTTACCCCACGCAGGTGCGCCTCGGTCACCGGAATTCGGTCGGGGCCGGGGGGCGGCGGTTGGGGTACAATCGAGAATTCCTTGACGTTGCCGCCGGCAATCAGCATGCGCAGAGTGTCGGTTTCGCCGTCCTGGGTGATGGTCGCCGCATAGTTTCCCGGCGCTAGGCGCCCGTTCACAATGGCGCCCCGCACCGCACTTGTGCCCGCCCCGGTGGAGAATATGCGCAGCAGGCCCGTCGTGGCTCCGCTCGCAGCGGCCGTATACTGATCATCGGCGATTTCGATGACCCAGTTGCCCTTTCCGATGGTCACTCCGGCAAAAGTGACCACGAAACGCGCGTCGAGCTTCGCCTGGGCGCAGGCGAGCTGAGGCGCCAGCGCAAGCGCGGCCGACAACAGCGCACTGCGAATGGACGGCATCGGGCCTGTCTCGGCACCGATTAAGTCCTTTGTGTGATGGCGGCAGAGCGACGCGGCATTGCGGCTGAGGCCGTTAAAATACCCCGATTTCCCCTGTTCTTGACGCTGGCCGCCCTGATCACTATACGTCCCCGGTCCAATAAATCCCGATACTCATTTGGCCCGGCTCGGCGCGGGCCAGGGTCTGTTGACGAGAGGTTTGCCATGTCGCGGCGGTGCGAATTGACGGGCAAGGGTGCGCAGGTCGGCCACCGCGTCAGTCACTCCAACATCAAGACGAAACGTCGGTTTTTGCCCAACCTGTTCAATGTCACGATGATTTCGGAGGCGCTTGGACGCTCGGTGAAGCTGCGTGTCTCGGCGAATGCCATCAAGTCCGTCGACCATCGCGGCGGGCTCGACGCTTTTTTGCTGAAGGCGAAGGACGACGAGCTTTCGACCAAGGCGCTCGACATCAAGCGGCAGGTGGTGAAGAAGCGGGCCGAAGCGGCTTAGGTCGCCCCACCGGGGGGTCATTCTCCTATCAGCGCAAACTGCAGCAGGATCGTACGCTGCAGCAGCGAAAAATTGTCGTCTGAGATCATGGTGAGCAGAACCTCCCCGGCGCTGCTGCGATGGACGCTCAGTCCCTCCATATTGTCGATCTGATACCCCATATCGGCCGTCAGTATCTCTTCGCCGTCGACAACTGCGCCGGGGGCAAGTGTTTGAAGCGGAATGCGCCGGAGACGCATAGCGATCCCGCTGGTCCAGCTGAAACGGCGCTCCAACAACATGAGATTGCGGTCCGGTAAAACCGCGCAGTCACTGACGTCGAAGTCGTTGTGGCGCGCCACACTGAACTCGCCAGGCGTTCCGCCGCCGATCAGGAAACCGCGAAGGTTTCCGGCGCTGTCGAGGCCTCGTTCCGAAATCGCAACCAGCGTGCCACCGACCGGCATTGATCGCGGAATAAACTCGAGACACTCAAGGCCACGATTATTCGGCAAGCTGCTGATGCCCGCCGGAATCGCGATCGGTTGGCCTCGCGCCAGCAAACCGGAACGTCCGTAGTCGAGCCGCACAATCCGGTTGACGCGTTCGATGCCCACATAGAGCGTGCCGCCATCCACTGCGATCGACTCGGTGTCGTACCAACCACGCGCGGCGAGCGGGCGCCCGTCCGGCCCGAGAATCGGGGCCATCTCCGCCTCATCAATGCCAATTGGACGACCGTTGGCATAGGCGATACGCCCCTTAAGCCAACGCCCCTTGTCACTCAGTGAGATGAAGTTCGCCCCATCAGCAAACAGCCGCAAGGCAGACAGGCCGCCAAAGGGTTTGTAGGATGACGAAAGCTGCAGTCCGCCCCGGAACTCGAGCGGCCCGAAGCGAACGCGACCCCTTTCGCCAGGTTGAAAAGCATCGATCGGCTCCGCCTTGATTTGAATGCGAACGGGGCCGTTATCCGTCGGCCGGTCGGTCTGGCCGAGTGCCGGCAGCAGCACCAGCACGACAAGGAACGCACTCGCAAGCGCGAGCGCAGTCCGTACAAGCAAACTCAAGCGTGCAGCCTTCGTGTCGGCCGGCGGCGCGGGGGAGTTGCCTGCTCATCAAACAATTCGGCGAGCTTCTCGGTCATGACGCCACCGAGCTCCTCCGCGTCCACGATGGTCACGGCGCGCCGGTAGTAACGCGTGACATCGTGGCCAATACCGATCGCAATCAACTCGACCGGGGAGCGCAGCTCGATCTCCTCGATCACCCAGCGCAGATGCCGTTCCAGATAGTTGCCGGGGTTCACCGACAATGTGGAGTCATCAACCGGAGCGCCATCAGAGATCATCATCAGGATCTTGCGCTGCTCCGAGCGCGCGAGCAGGCGCTTGTGCGCCCAATCAAGCGCCTCGCCATCGATGTTCTCCTTGAGCAGGCCCTCGCGCATCATCAAACCGAGATTTTTGCGCGCACGCCGCCAGGGCGCATCGGCCGATTTGTAGATGATATGCCGCAAATCATTCAGCCGCCCGGGGTTTGGCGGCTTCCCGGCGGCGAGCCAGGACTCGCGCGATTGACCGCCCTTCCAGGCGCGCGTGGTGAACCCCAGAATTTCGACCTTGACCCCGCAGCGCTCCAGCGTGCGCGCCAGAATATCGGCGCACGTCGCCGCCACCGTGATGGGGCGTCCGCGCATGGAACCGGAGTTATCCAGCAGCAGCGTAACCACCGTGTCGCGGAAGGTGGTATCTTTCTCCCACTTGAATGACAGCGGGTGGAGCGGGTCAACAATCACGCGCGAGAGCCGCGCCGGATCGAGCACGCCCTCCTCGAGATCGAACTCCCAGGATCGGTTTTGCTGCGCCATCAACCGTCGCTGAAGTCGATTGGCAAGGCGTGACACCACACCCTGCAGATGAGCCAGTTGCTTGTCGAGATATCCGCGCAGGCGGTCGAGCTCCTCCGGATCGCACAGGTCCTCGGCCCCGACAGTCTCGTCGAAACGCGGCGTGAACGGCTTGTAGTCCGGCCCGCGCGGCTCGTTCATGCCGTGCTGACGCGGCCGCCAGGGCTCCGCCGAATTTTCGTCGTCGCCCATTTCGGCGTCGTCGGGCATGTCGGTGGCCGGCGCATCCATCGCCTCTTCGGCGGTGTCGGGCCGATCCTCCGCGGACGCTTTCGCGTCCTCCGCGCTCATACGCTCGGCGTCATCCGACTCCGCCGCCTCGCCGTCCTGACCTTGCTGATCTTCGCTGCCGTTCTCGCCCTCGTCGTCTTCGCTTTCCTCATCATCGCGCGCGCGCTCATCGCCCATGTCAAGCGAGTCGAGGAGATCGTGCACCACATCGCCGAAGCGGCGCTGCTGCTCGACCAGCCGCTCCAGCCGATCGAGCGCGCGGCCGGCACGCTCTTCAACAAATGGACGCCAGAGATCGACGAGTCGCTTCGCGGCGGGAGGAGGGGCCTGGCCGGTCAGCCGTTCGCGCACCATGAGGGCGACGGCTTCCTCGAGTGGCGCATCAGCCCGGTCAGTTACCTCGTCGAATTTGCCGCGATGAAATTTGTCGTTGAGCATCGCGGTGAGATTCTGTGCGACACCGTGCATACGCCGCGCGCCGATCGCCTCGACGCGCGCCTGCTCCACGGCCTCAAATACGGCCCGGGCCTGTTGGCCTCCCGGCATCAGCTTGCGATGGACAGCAGCGTCGTGACAGGCAAGGCGCAGCGCGATCGAATCGGCATGCCCACGCACGATGGCCGCATCTTCACGCGACAGGCGACGCGGCGGTTCAGGCAGCCGCGCCTTGCCACCGGCAAGGCCAGGTCGTTCCGCCGCAAAGGCGACTTCCACATCGGGATGTCGCGCGATCGCCCGCAAGCAGCTCGTCACCGCGCGCTTGAACGGTTCAGTCGGAGCTTCCTTGGCTGGCGTTTTCGGCTTGATGTTGGAAGACATGGAACAATCTCATGCCGCGCGCTGACGCCCTTCAGCTCAGCGCAACGTTGACCGAACTCTCCGGCAGTTCCTGACCGAAACAGCGCTGATAGAACTCGGCGACGATCGGCCGTTCCAACTCATCGCATTTGTTCACGAACGTGACGCGGAACGCAAAGCCGAGATCCTTGAAGATATCAGCGTTCTCCGCCCAGGTAAGAACGGTGCGAGGACTCATCACCGTCGACAGATCACCGTTCATGAAGGCGTTGCGCGTGAGATCCGCGACGCGCACCATCTTGTTGACGATGTCGCGCCCCTGGTCGGAGTGATAGTGCTTCGCCTTGGCGAGCACGATGTCGACTTCCTTATCGTGCGGCAGATAGTTGAGCGTGGTCACGATCGACCAGCGGTCCATCTGGCCCTGGTTGATCTGCTGCGTGCCGTGATAGAGACCCGTGGTGTCACCGAGCCCGACCGTATTGGCGGTCGCGAACAGCCGGAACGCCGGATGGGGCCGGATCACTTTGTTCTGATCAAGCAGCGTGAGCTTGCCCGACGCTTCCAACACCCGCTGGATCACGAACATCACGTCCGGCCGTCCGGCGTCGTATTCGTCGAAGCAGATGGCGATGTTGTGCTGGAGCGCCCAGGGCAGGATTCCCTCGCGAAACTCGGTGACCTGCTGATTGTCCCTGATGACGTTTGCGTCCTTGCCGATCAGGTCGATACGGCTGATGTGACTGTCGAGATTGACGCGCACGCACGGCCAATTGAGCCTGGCTGCGACCTGCTCGATATGCGTGGACTTGCCTGTCCCATGATATCCGGTGACGATGACCCGGCGATTGCGGGCAAAGCCGGCGAGGATAGCGAGGGTCGTGGCGCGGTCGAACCGGTAATCGGGATCGACGTCGGGCACGTGCTCGTCGGCCTCGGAATAAGCCGGGACCTCCATGTCGCTGTCGATTCCAAACACCTGTCGGATCGACACCTTCATATCGGGCAGCCCGGCCACGGCTTCAGTTGCGGTCGTCATGGATCCTCCACAACCTCGGAGTCCGTCCGAGGCGCGAATCGTGTTGGCGGAGCGGGTCGGAACACGTCAACTTAGCAGAACTATGCGCGCCCGCGAAAGCAGGCCTGAAGATAGCAAAATCGGCCTCGATTTCAGGCGCTTGCCACTGCCCGCTGACGCAGGCAACCCAGCCTTGCGGCGATTGCAGGCCGCTCCGGCGCACCATTCTCCAAATGGAGTCGAGGTCGCCGGGGATCAAGGTCGAAACTGGCGCGCTTACCTTATAAATCAGCAAAATCCCGTAGACTTCAGATAATTGTAGGCTTCAATGATCTCCCGCAGCTTGTCCTCGGAGGCCGTGCTGCCGCCGTTTGCGTCGGGATGGTGACGTTTCACCAGGGTCTTGAAGCGCGCCTTGATCTCCGCTCGGCTCGCGTCTTCCTCCAAACTGAGTGCATGCAGGGCTTTGCGAGCCGCGTTATGCACCGTTCGGGTCTCGACCCGCTGCTCGGCGCGCTTGCGGCCCGTAGCGCCGAACTCCTGCCCAACGCCGAATGGATCGGTCGCGTCGAAGCCTGCCATCCGCTCCCGCGCAGAGCGGCCGCCGGTCCCCATTTTCCAGGTTGGCCGATGGCCGGTGATTGCATCTTTCTGATAGCGGGCCACCGCGTCATCGCTCATGCCGGCAAAAAAATTATAGGAATGATTGTACTCGCGCACATGATCGAGGCAGAAGCGCCAGTACTCGTGTTCCTTGCCGCGGCCCTTGGGAGCGCGATGCGTGGCCGCATTGGCACAGCCGGTCCACTCGCAACCAGGGCATTGCGCGCGGACGCGCCGGTCCATGTCCGGCTTGACGCGAATGCGGTCGTAAATGGGCGAGTCGAACTTCATGGCTATCCATTATGCGAACTTGGACGGCGTCCTCGCAATATTGACAAAAGCGGAATTCTTTGAGGCAAGGTCTGCACCGGCGAACGATCTTCGTTTTGCGCGCGTCGTTTTTGCCGATCCGTGTCCAACCTGCATCATATGCACGGCAGGCTTTCTCCGGAACGCACGCTGTCCTATCTATGGGTTACGATGAGAACCGCTGACACGATTGTTGAGAAGCTCAACAGAGCCTTCGCACCCGACGACTTGCGCGTTCTTGATGAGAGCGCTCAGCACGAGGGTCACGCTGGCCACAGGCCGGGAGGCGAATCTCACTTCCGCATCTATATTGTGGCGCAAACGTTCAAAGGGAAGTCCCGACTTGAGCGGCACCGGTTAGTCAACGAGGTGCTCGCGACGGAACTGCGCGGCGCAATTCACGCGCTCGCAATCCATGCGTCCGCGCCTGGCGAGCCGGCGCCATAAGCTTCAAACAGGCTCGGGAACCGGTGTAACGCGCGAGCGATCCTCCCATGAGGGCTCAGCCGCCCCGCGCGGTCTACAGGCTTGCACGAACGCATCGATGATCCGCGCAAACCGAGCGGGTTCGAGTCCTTCTCGCAGATAGATGCCCGACGCCGTTTTCGGAAACGGCGGAAGCTCATGACGCCCCAGGATCTTCATTTGGTCGGTGACGAGCCGTTCGGCGAGTGTCATGACTCCGACCCCTGCCAGCATGGCCTCGACGCGCGCGTCCAGCGAAGGAGCAACAAAGCGGATGACATAAGGTCGCCCGGCTTTTTCAATCGCCTCGATCGTGTGCCGATCGGTGGGCGTCACGATTAATGGAATCGTATCGCCGGGCGAAAAAGAGACGCCCGGCGCGCAGACCCACACCCATGGTTCGATCCATTGGGTCACCGCTTGGGCCGGGGGATCTAACGGACTGATAATGAATGCAAGGTCGAGGTACCCGGCCGCCAATCGGCGTTTGAGTTCGTCCGAGCAATCGCAAAAAACCTGAATTTCCGTCTCGTCCTCGGCACTCCCCTCAATCCGCAATACCTCGGACAGGATTGCTGGCGAAAACACCAGCGGCAACCCGAGCCGAACGCATCGAACAGGCCCCCCGCCCAGGGACAGGATCTGGTCGTTCATGGCCAGGATCCGCCGGGCATACTTCACAATGAGCGCCCCGCGGTCGGTGAGGATCAGGGTCGATCCGGCTTTGCTGAATACCTCCGTACCGACGAGCTGCTTGAGCCGCCGCATTTGCGCGCTGATCGCGGGCTGAGTAAGCCGCAGCGCCTGCGCGGCCTTTGAGAAGCTGCCTAGATCGACGGTCGCCACAACCGCACGGAGAAGCTCAATCGGAATGTTGCCGGTAGGAGGCCTGCGCTGCATGGACAACTCCAATCCGTTCCTTGTACGTTCCTTGTTGATGTCACCCAATACCTATTTTAGGCGGTAATGCGATTTATAGTTCATCATATTTCGTTATACCTGCCCCCCAAAACCCTCCGGAGTTACGACTTTAGTCGCGATTTCACGCAATCGTGAAACCGGCCTAGGCTCATGCTGACCGACCCGACAACTTCCGGTCGAGGGGGGTGATCCGCAGGGCTGTTATGCGATTGCGGTTTTTGCGCAGCACATTGAAGCGATACCCGTGAAACGTGAAATTCTGCCCGGGTTCGGGAATGGAGCGTGCTTCATGGATCACGAGGCCCGCGATCGTGGTCGCGTCCGCGTCGGGCAAGTGCCAGTCCAAAGCGCGGTTGAGATCCCGGATAGGTACCGCGCCATCCACATTAACCGACCCGTCCGGCTGCGGTCGTACGCCCGGCAGAACGACTTCGTGCTCATCGGCGATATCGCCAACGATCTCTTCCAGAATGTCTTCGAGCGTCACCAGGCCCATGACTTCGCCGTACTCGTCCACGACGAGGGCAAAGGGGCTCTTGCGTCGCCGGAACGCGGCAAGCTGCTCGGAGAGCGGCCGCAGATCGGGAACGAACCACGGCGGCTTGGCGATCGCCTCAAGATCGATTTTCGCGGCCTCGCCATGAGCTGCCTCGAGGGCGCGAAGGATGTCACGTGCGTGCACAACGCCGATGATGTTTTCCGGACTGTCGCGCCAGAGCGGCACCCGTGACACTTTCTCGATCACGGTCTCAATGATCTCTTTGGGCGGATCTTCGACATTGAACGTGATCATTTCGGTGCGGTGGATCATGACATCGCCGACCGTAAGGTCACGCAGGTCTAGCAGGCCGCCGAACATGTCGCGGTCGTGCTTTTCCACGCTGCCTTCGCGGTGCAGGAGATCGACGGCTCCGCGCAGTTCCTCGTGTGCCGGTAGGAGTGGCGCGGTCTCGCCTAGCACAAACCCGAAGCGCGCCAATATCCAGCGGACGATGTGGCCGATCGCATATAGAATCGGGCCTAGCAGATTGACGACGTTCTGCATCGGACGTGCGACCAGCAACGAAATGCGGTCGGGCGCGTTGATGGCGACGGTTTTCGGCAAAATCTCGCAGAAGACCACGACCAACACAGTCATCAGGACGGTCGCATAGGCGACGCCGACGTCGCCAAACCAGCTCAAGAACAGTCCTGTGGCCAGCGTCGAGCCGGCAATGTTGGCGACGCTGTTGCCGATCAGCAGGGCCCCGATCAGTTGCTCCCGATCGCCGAGCAGACGATTGACCGTCGCCGCATCCGCACTGCCTTGGCTCTCCAGCCGAAGCATGGACCCGCGCGAAGATGCAGTAAGAGCTGTCTCACTTCCAGAGAACAGGAACGAGATCAGCAGACACACCACAACGGCGAGAATGATCACCAGATCGACAGTTGTCATGGCTCAACGCTTGCTCTGGAATACCGGGCTCTATCCGGATCACCCGGACAGAGCGCAATGTCGGAAAGCCCTCGGTCGAATTTATCCGCGCTGCTCCGCCAGGAAAGCGCGAACCTCGGCGGCATCGACGTCATTGGCCACGAATGTCTCGCCAATACTGCGAGCGAGAATAAACGTGAGCTTGCCGCGTTTGACCTTCTTGTCCTGGCCGATGAGCTGCATGAGCGCATCCGTGTCCGGCACCCCACCCGCAACATCAGCAAGTCGGGTCGGCAGGCCGACGCTCGTCAGGTGCTGCTCGACCCGCTCGGCATCGGCCTTGGAGACCAAACCCAATCGGGCGGAGAACGCAAACGCGAGGCACATGCCGATGGCGATCGACTCGCCGTGCAGCAGGCGTTGGGAAAATCCCGCCCCCGCCTCGAGCGCGTGGCCGAACGTATGTCCGAGATTGAGCAGCGCGCGTTCACCGCTTTCGCGCTCATCACGGGCAACGATTTCCGCCTTCATCCGGCAGCTTGTGGCGATGGCGTGCTCGCGCGCGGCGCCGCCCGAGAAAACATCGCGCCAGTTTGCCTCAAGCCAGGCGAAGAACCCGGCGTCACCCAGCAGCCCATATTTGGCCACCTCGGCATAGCCGGACCGAAACTCGCGCGCGCTGAGCGTGTCGAGCACAGACGTATCGGCCACAACCAGGATTGGTTGATAGAAGGCGCCGATAAGGTTCTTGCCGTGCGGGGAATCGATGGCGGTCTTACCGCCGACGGAGGAATCGACCTGAGCCAGCAAGCTTGTGGGCACTTGCACGTAGTCGATGCCGCGGCGAACGACCGCGGCGGCAAATCCGGCGAGGTCGCCGACAACGCCGCCCCCGAGGGCAATGACCACGTCGCCGCGCTCGATCCGCGCCCCCAGCAGGGCATCGCAGACCCGCTCAAGGGTGGCGAAGCATTTTGAGGGCTCGCCCGGCGCCACCACGATCGCAATGCTGGAGATCCCCGCTTGCGTCAGGGCGGATTGCGCCGCCGCGAGGTAGTGGCGCGCGACATTCTCGTCGGAAATCACCGCCGCCTTGGCACCCGGCTTGAGGGCGGTCACTCGCTTACCCAGCGTCTCGAGGAGGCCGCGCCCAATGGCGATGTCATAAGACCGGTCACCCAGGGCGACCTGGACCAGGGTGTCGGTCTGACGCACCGGTGCGGTCATTACGTTGCTCCAGCGAGCCGTTCGGCCAATCCCGCCATGATATCGGCGACGATGGCCTCGTGCGAAACATCCCGAGAGTGAATGGTCACGTCCGCCTCGGCATAGATCGGATAGCGCTCCTCGATGAGCCGCTGCAATGTGCGCTCGGGGTCATCGGTCTTGAGCAGCGGCCGATCCGAACGCCGCTTGATCCGGCGCAACAGCACATCGAGATCGGCTTTGAGCCATACCGATATGCCACGCGCGCGGATCAACTCCCGAGTTTGCGGATTGATAAAGGCCCCGCCACCGCTCGCCAATACTTGCGGCCCGTTTTCGAGCAGGCGCGCAATAACGCGCGCTTCACCGGACCTGAAATACGGTTCGCCGTGGGCCTCGAATATCTCCGGAATGCTCATGCCAGCCGCGGATTCGATCTCGGTATCAGCATCCACGAACGGCAGATTGAGATCGCTCGCCAGCCGCCGCCCGATCGACGATTTGCCGGCGCCCATCATTCCCACCAGAACGATGGACCGGGTCCCCAGGCTGGCCAGGAGGGTGGCAATCTCCGGTGATTGCAGGGTTTTCACAGCAGTTTCCGACATGGGATCAACGTCACATAAAGCCAGTCCGCGTACAACCGGCTTTGCGGGCCCTCTTGCCACGGCGATCAAGCCATGGCCCTACTGTCGTGGGAGGGCGCGCGGGCGGGCCCGAGGGCGGGAGGCAAGTCGTTGAACGAAATGATCTTTTCTCCTTGGGCCGCAGCATGCGCGGCAACCGGGCAGGCCTGAGTCGGTCATGCCAAGCCTGTTCCGATTTCTGCTCGTTGTCGGCGCCGTGGCGGGCATTGGGTATGGGGTCATGTTCGTACTGGCAAAATTCGTCAAACCCGCCACCCGCGAGATCACGGTGACGGTTCCGCCTGACCGCTTCTATAAGCAGCGTTGACCGATGGCGGCCCGCAAAAGCCTGCCCGACGAACGTCTGATCGCGCTGTTTCTCGACATGCTGGCAGCGGAGCGCGGGGCAGGCGCGAACACGCTATCTGCCTATGCGCATGACCTCGAGGACCTCGGCGCGCACCTCGCCGCGGCGAAAAAATCAATCCTCGGCGCGACGACGGATGACCTGCGCGGTTATCTCGGAACTCTCGCGCGGCGCGGGCTGAAACCATCATCCGTGGCGCGCCGCCTATCGGCGCTACGCCAGCTCTACCGCTTTCTCTACGCGGAGGGGCACGCCACCGCCGACCCGGCCGCCGTATTGGAAGGCCCGCGCCGCGGCCGCGCGTTGCCCAAAGTTCTGTCGATGCAGGACGTCGATCGCCTGCTCAGCTGCGCGCAAGCGGCTGCGCGTGCAGACACCTCACCGATGCGTCACCTGCGGGCGCTGCGGCTCGTGTGCCTCATCGAAGTCCTTTACGCGAGCGGGCTACGCGTATCCGAACTGATCGCCCTGCCGGCTTCGGCGGCGCATCGGGACGGTCGAATGCTGGTGATCCGCGGCAAGGGAGGCCGTGAACGACTGGTCCCCCTCAATACGGCCGCGCGCACCGCGATGCAGGCGTATCAGGACGCCATGTCGGAGCAAGACATCACCAGCAAATGGCTGTTTCCGTCGTTCGGGGAAAGTGGCCACCTCACCCGCCAGCATGCGGCGCGCGAGCTCAAGGATCTGGCGCGCGCCGCCGGTCTTGCGCCGGCGCGCGTCAGCCCGCATGTGCTGCGGCACGCTTTTGCCAGCCATTTACTGCAAAACGGGGCCGATCTGCGGGTCGTGCAAACCCTGCTCGGCCATGCCGATATCTCGACGACCCAGATCTATACTCACGTGCTCGAGGAGCGCTTGAAAACCATGGTTCGCGACCTGCACCCGCTCGCCGATCCGCAATAGAGTTTTAGAAACCGCATGCGCAGCTATCTCGATTTTGAAAAAGGCGTGGCCGAGCTCGAGGCCAAAGTCGAGGAACTGCGTGCGCTTGCGGACGGCGACAACACGGTCGCCATCGGCGACGAAATCTCCCGCCTCGAGTCCAAGGCCGCGGACGCGCTCGAAGAACTCTACGCCAGTCTCACCCCATGGCAAAAAACGCAGGTCGCGCGTCACCCGCAACGCCCGCACTGTGTGGATTTCATCGCCGGCCTGATCACCGAATTCACCCCGTTCGCCGGCGATCGCAAATTCGCGGAAGACAATGCCATCATCGGCGGTTTTGGCCGCTTTCGCGGTGAAAGTATCTGCGTGATCGGGCACGAGAAGGGCTCCGATACCGAAGCACGCATCAAACACAATTTCGGCATGGCGCGGCCCGAAGGCTATCGCAAGGCCGTGCGGCTCATGGAACTCGCCGATCGGTTCAACGTTCCGGTCCTCGCCCTCGTCGACACCGCCGGCGCCTACCCGGGCATCGGTGCCGAAGAGCGCGGGCAGGCCGAGGCGATCGCACGCTCGACCGAGACCTGCCTCAACCTGGGCGTCCCCAACGTGGCGGTGATCCTGGGCGAAGGCGGCTCAGGCGGAGCAATCGCCATTGCTACTGCCAACCGCGTGCTCATGCTGGAGCACGCGATCTACAGCGTGATCTCGCCGGAGGGGGCCGCGTCCATTCTGTGGCGCGACACATCGAAGGCCGAGGATGCGGCGACCAACATGAAGATTACGGCCGACGACCTCATGCGGTTTGGCATCATCGATGAGATCATCCCCGAGCCCGTCGGCGGCGCGCATCGCGACCCGCCAGCCGCAATTGCCGCGACCGGGGCGGCAATCGAGCGCGCGCTTGCCGAGGTGAAGACTCAGGATCGCGAGACCGTTCGGCGCAGCCGTCGCGACAAATTCCTCAACATCGGCCGCAGCATCAGCTGAGTGCGCACACGCGTTTCAACAACTCGATCGGGGTTGTTTGGGCCGTTGACTGCGGCCGGAATGCAACACTTTGGCGACCATTGCGGGAGCTGAATTAACTATAAAACTCAATCTGTTAAGGGCGGTTTACGGTTCGTTCAGCACGGTCGGCTTCAACTCCGCGGCCGAGCCGTTCGCCATGCTTACACCACATCTCGTCATTAACCATCTGGCCTGACCCGGTTGAGGGTCGGGGGACATTTGGGGGGTCCTGGTGCAGCTTCGTGTTTGCCGCACACTGCTTGCGTCAGCAGCGGTTGCCTGCGCGCTTGCGCTGGCCGGCTGCGATACCGACAGCGTTTCACTTCCTGCCAAGGCGGTGCGTCCGCTCTCTCCGGACATGTACGCGGAGATGCAGCAGAAGAACATGCCGACGGACTCGCCGATCCTGGTCCGGATCTTCAAGGAGGAGTCGGAGCTCGAGATCTGGAAACAGGACTCGAGCGGCAAGTTCGCGCATCTGAAGACCTACCCGATCTGCCGCTGGTCCGGCGAGCTGGGCCCGAAAGTCAAGCAGGGAGATCGCCAAGCGCCGGAAGGCTTCTATACGATCACCCCGGCGCAGATGAATCCGAACTCCAATTACTACTTGTCGTTCAATCTGGGCTTCCCCAACGCCTATGATCGCGCCAACAACCGCGACGGCGCATTCCTGATGGTGCACGGCGACTGCTCATCCGCGGGCTGCTACGCCATGACCGACGAGCAGATCGGCGAGATTTTCGCGCTGGGTCGCGACTCCTTCTTCGGCGGCCAGAAGGCGTTCCAGGTGCAGGCCTATCCGTTCCGCATGACGCCGCTCAACATGGCGCGGCATCGGAACAATCCGGCGATGCCGTTCTGGCGCATGATCAAGCAGGGCTATGATATCTTTGAGGTCACGCACGAAGAGCCGAAGGTCGATGTGTGCGACCGGCACTACGTGTTCAACGCGGTCTCGCCATCAGGAGCCCCGCTGACGCTCAATCCGCATGGCGCCTGCCCGGCCTACCGCCTGCCGGAGGAGATTGCGTCCGCCGTCAAGGCGAAGGAGACGGAGGACGAGCGCAAGATCGCCGAATACACACAACGCGGCACCGGCACCGTACCGGTGCACATGGGAACCGACGGCGGCATGCATGCGGTGTTCCTGGCACGGCTGAAGCAGAAAGCCTCGTGGGAGTCATACTCGCGTCCCGCGAAGGTGATCGGCGCCCAGCCTGGCGACATGGGCAACAACGTCAACCCGCCGCACGTGCCCGGAAGCACCGAGCTCGCCGCCGCGCCTGCCTTGCCGGCCGATGCGGAAAGCACGGAAAGCCCATGGCAGAAGTTGACGGCTTCGGTCAGCAACGCGTTCGGCTCCCGACCGGCCCAAGCTGCCCCTGCACCGCAGCCACAATTGGCTGCAGCGCCGGCGCCGAAGCGCGTGGCGCATAACTCATCGTCAACCAAGGTGGCTCAGAAGCCCGCGGGGAAATCGGACGGCCATGCTCAGCAAGTGGCTGAGGGCCCCAACGGTCAGCCCGCGGATGCTACACCCGCTGCGGCACCTGCGGCTTCCGGTGGGTTCGACAATCGTTGGTCCGCAGGCGCCGATCAAAACGCGCACTAGGGCGCGTTTCAATCAATTCGACAGACTCTCCGTCGCATCACCGGGCCTTGTCCCGGCGATCCCGATAATCGTCATTGCGAGCGAAGCGAAGCAATCCAGAACGGCCCCTCAGCACTGGATTGCTTCGTCGCTTCGCGCCTCGCAATGACGAGTTCGACGAGTTGATAGGTCTTTGCTCGAAATCCAACTACGCGTAGCGGCCGTGGCAGTGTTTGAACTTCTTGCCTGAGCCGCACGGGCAGGCTTCGTTACGCCCCACCTTGCCCCAGCTGGTTGGATCTTTTGGATTGCGCTCCGCCGCGGCGCGCGCGCTGCCGTTGTCGCCGGCGAGCGCGGGCACCAGCCGCGCATCGCTCATCGCGAGCTCGTCCTCGCCGGTCGAGGGATCGATGTGGTGCGCCTGCATGAACGGCAGCTCCGTTGCCTCCGGCGGCGGCGGGCTCTGCACGATCTCGACCCGCATCAGCTGCGAGGTGACGGCTTCGCGCAGGTTGGTGGTCATCGACTCGAACAACGTGAAGGCTTCCGACTTGTACTCGTTGAGCGGATCGCGTTGCCCATAGCCGCGCAGCCCGATCACCTGGCGCAGATGCTCGAGCATCACCAGCTGCTCGCGCCACAGGTGGTCGAGGGTTTGCAGCACGATCGACCTTTCGACGTACCGAATGACGTCGGGGCCCCACTGCGCGACCTTGGCGGCCATGTGCTCATCGGCACGCCGCTCGATCCGCGCGATGATTTCCTCGTCGGCAATGCCCTCTTCCTTAGCCCAAGCGTCGACCGGCAAATCAAGCGCGAGGACGCGATTGAGATCTTCCTTCAGCCCCGCCGTGTCCCACTGCTCGGGATAAGCCTTTTCTGGAATGTGCTTGGCGACCAGATCGTCGATCACGTCGCGGCGCATTTCGGCAACCGTTTCGGCGACGTTTTCGTCTCTCATCAGCTCGACGCGCCGGTCGAAAATGACCTTGCGCTGATCATTGCTCACGTTGTCGAACTTGAGCAGGTTCTTGCGAATGTCGAAGTTGCGCGCCTCGACTTTCTGCTGCGCCTTCTCCACCGCCTTGTTGATCCAGGAATGGACGATGGCCTCGTCTTCCTTGAGACCGAGGCGCTGCAGCATGCCGTCGAGCCGATCCGACCCGAAGATGCGCATCAGGTCGTCTTCAAGCGACAGGAAGAACTTGGAGTGACCCGGATCGCCCTGGCGGCCTGATCGGCCGCGCAGCTGATTGTCGATGCGACGGCTCTCATGCCGTTCCGTGCCCAGCACGTAGAGCCCACCGGCTGCGAGCGCCTTCTGTTTTAGCCGCTCGACCTGCTCTTTGATTTCCGCGATGCGCCTGTCGCGCTCCGGACCTTCGGGTACGTTCACCAATTCCTGGCGCACGCGCATGTCGGCGTTGCCGCCGAGCTGAATGTCGGTTCCGCGGCCGGCCATGTTGGTGGCGATCGTAATTGCCCCCGGCACACCGGCCTGGGCCACGATATAGGCTTCCTGCTCGTGGTAGCGCGCGTTGAGGATAGCGAACACCTTAGCCTTGGCCGCACCTTCGTCGCCGGAGTAGAGCGCCGCAAATGCATTGGGATCGGAAAAGTCGTGCTGCTCCCAGCCGCGCTGGCGCAGTTGCTCGGCGAGGTTTTCCGATTTCTCGATCGAGGTGGTGCCAACGAGGACCGGCTGGCCGCGCGACTTGCAATCGTCGATCAGGGTCAGGATCGACCGATATTTCTCGGCCGCCGTGCGGTAGACCTCATCGTCGTCATCGGCGCGTATCATCGGCCGATTGGTCGGGACCTCGACCACGTCAAGTCCATAAATGTCCATGAACTCGTCGGCTTCGGTCATGGCCGTGCCGGTCATGCCCGC
>JAFAXD010000495.1 GCA_019241285.1 Xanthobacteraceae bacterium
TCCAGATCGGCGCCAAGCTCCTTGGCGACCACGAGAGCAACGTTGCGCACGAGTTGCGGCGACAAGGCCAAGCGATGATCCGCGTTGGCACCCGTCAATGACCAGGCTGGTTCAGCCGCATAGAGGCGCAGGAATTCCTGATCGGAAACTGCGGCGCTGCGAGCATTGTTGAATGCACGGCCCATCCGGATCTGCTGAGGGCCCGGGCCGAGGGGATCGGCATCGAGCGCGAGCACGACCTGGGTATCGCCAAGTCGCGGCAGCGCCGTGAGGGGGCGGCCGAACGCCAGCGCCGCGCCAGCGGTGGCTGCGTCGTCGTTGACGGGCTCGTAGCGACACCATTTCGCCTCGGGAAGTGCCTGGAGTAGATCATTGAACTGGCGGCGTAGGGTCGGCGAGGTGACGCGCCCGGTGAGGATCCGCAAGCCGGCGCCGTTCCGGGATTTTTCTTGCTGCATCTGTCCCTGCAGCACGCCCCAGAACGTATTCCAGGCCACCGGCTGAACCCGATTGCGCACCGCACGGGAGCGATCCGGATCGTACAGCGACAACACGCTCGCCTCGGCGAACACGTCCGTTGATCCGAGGCTGTCCGGATGACGCGGATTTCCGTCGACCTTGATGGGCCGCCCCTCGATCGAACGTACCAACACACCGCGTCCATAGCCCGCGAGCGGCAGCGCAGTGGCGAACCGCATGGGAATGCCTGGGGTCAATCCGTCCGGAATATCGACATAAGGCACGATCTCTTCGAGCGGCCTGCCGCAGGCGGCGAGAGTAGAAGTGATCCCGGCGGCGAGTAGCTTCAATGCCGTACGGCGATCCATCAACAACTTGGCCGGATCCCTGCTCATCGATGACACACGGAGCAGTCGGTGAGGTGCTGCGTCTCGATGTGATAGGTCACGAGCCGCTTCCTGCCCTCCTCCAGCTGGTCAGCGGGAGCCTTCCAGTCCGGATCAAACACTTCGGCCGGCGTGCGCAGGTATGGCGCCGGGTCGCGATGGCAATTGAGACACCAGCCCATGGTCAGCGATTGCGCCTGCCGCATCAGCGGCATCGCCCCGACCGGACCGTGACAAGTCGTGCAGCCGACTCCTTTGGCGATGTGGATGGAATGATCGAAGTAAACATAGTCGGGCAGCACGTTGACGCGCTGCCAACGCATCGGCTTGTTTTCAGCCAGGCTTTCGCGCACAGGGGCCAACATCGCGGCCTGTGTGAAAAGCTGCGAATGGCAAGTCATACAGGTGTGCGTCGGCGGCACGCTGGCAATCGCCGAGCGTTCGACCGACGCATGGCAATAGCGACAATCGAGGCCGAGGCCTGTCACGTGATGCTCGTGACTGAACGGAACCGGCTGATCGTGCGTGATTGACGCACCCGTGATGTATTGCGAACGCGACACCGCATATCCCAAACCAAATATAACGAAGGGTGCGGCCAGCATCGAGATCAGCACCACGCGCGCAATGGAGTTGGCCGCGGGACCAAAAATCTGGGGCACGATAGGCCTTCCTCCTCGGCCTTGTTGGCGCGGTCATCCGTCGGGCCAAGCAGTTGCGGTGCAAACGCCAGGGGGGAAGCAAAGTTCCCGAAGCTAGGGCGGCGTATTGTGCGGTGTGGATCAGAAACTCATGCCTGCATCAGACGCACCGATCGATGGAACCAGTGCGGTCTCGTACCGTACATTTCTCTCAGGCGGCCTCAAGCCAAGCTCGTCCCGGCTCGTTGACAACCTGTTTCAGCCGGTGGCTGACGATCCCGGCGTGCACGGCCGGTTCGACGATCGCGCCGAAGGCGGGGTCGTGGGCTTCAACCCGAAGTGGCTACGCGTCCGCGCAGTGGTGGCCGACCTCGGGTTGTTGTTTGGTGCATTTACGCTGGGGCGCGCGCAGGCACGACGCAACGGATATGCCCGCATCACCCCACGGTAAGTAACATGTCCCGATCGTGGTTCAACACACGCGCCTCGACTCCCGCAATCCGGCAATTGCACCGCTCTCAACCGTTGCCTTCGCGGGTTAGCGGGTTAGCTGATTGCCTGAGGCTGTACCCTATGGCTGGGGTATGACATTATGCCGGGTGTCGAGACCTAATGATTCGAACCCCGCCCGATGTCGATTGCCTTTCTGACGCGCTCGCTACAACGCTTGCTTGTCGTTGCGGTCGGCATTCTGAGCATCTGGCTCATCGTCTTCGTGGTTTTCCGAATTACCGACAACCGACTGCCCTGGGTACTGGCGCTGGCCTCGACCTACGGCATCGCCGCCTACGTCATTCTCCCCCGGGCGGTTCGTATCAGCCTGAGGATCCTTCAACACAAACACATCCCGCGTTACACGATCACGGGCGATGGATTGCCTGGAGACCCGGTCAACCTCGTGCTGATCGGCACGCGCCAACAATTGCATGCGGCGTTCGCGGCGGCCGGATGGTTAACGGCTGATCGGCTGAGCTTGATCAGTTCGTGGCGCATGGCGCAGACGTTCATCACGAATACCCCTTATCCGACGGCGCCATTCAGCACGCTCTATCTGTTCGGGCGTGGTCAGGATTTCGGGTTTCAGAAAGCCATCGATAACAGTCCGCGCAAACGCCACCACATTCGCTTCTGGGCTCTGGGCATGGAGCAGGTGGAGCAGAAACTGGGAACAGCCGATCTCTGGCTCCCGACGGATCGTCCTGCGGAAGATGCCCGCGTTCTGTGGGTCGGAGCTGGCACCAAGGACACAGGATTTTCGCTGACCAAGCTGACGTTTCAATTCACGCATGCGACCGACGCGGACACCAACCTCGAACGCGACTACATCATCACCGAGCTGAGCAAGGCCAAAGCCATTGCCGACGTCAACTTATACAAGGCGCAGCAGCAGTTGCCGGTCCAACGCGTCAACCACTATGTCACGGACGGGGATATCGCGGTCGCGAATTTGGTGGTTGCGAGCTGAGACCAACACCCAAGCTCAACGCTCAAAAATGAGACATGTGGTCGTGCCGTGGGCGAGCAATCTGCCTTGCGCGTCGGTGATCCGTCCTTCTGCGGTGCCGACGCGACTGCCGCAGTTCAGGACGTTCCCCTCGCCCCTGATGAGGCCCGTGTCTGGCGTTATGGGACGCACAAACGAAATCTTGAACTCGAGCGTAGTCGAGCCGAAACCTTTATGCAGGGTCGACTGAATCGCCAATCCCATGCAACTGTCGAGCAGCGTCGCGGCGAGACCGCCATGTACCGTGCCGGCCGGATTGAGCTGATTGGCATTTGGTTTGGCCGTGACGACCACTCGTCCGTTCGCAGCCTCGACAACGTCATAGCCCAGGGTTTGCGCCATCGTATTGAGCGGCAAGCTCCCGTCGGTCAGTCCTTGTACAAACGTCAGGCCGCTCATTTGGCTGCGCTCGACCGGGCTGACAGTCCCATATGTCTTGCTGACAACTGAATCGGACATCGCAATTCCATCTGTTCCGCGAACCAATATCAACCTCACAACGCCACAACAGTGCAATTGGTCGTTGCGAACCGCTGCAAACGCTTCGCCCCTTTCCGAAATGTCGACGGCGGCCGTCCGTAGAGCCGACTGAATGCGGCGTTCATTCGGCGCGGGCTCGAAAACCCTGCGCGATGCGCAATCAGCGGGATGGAGAGACCCGTATTGCCAAGCAGGCGCTTGGCGCGCTGGATGCGCAGCGTTTGCGCCACTTGCAGCGGTGACGCGTCGAGATGATCAGCAAACAGCCGGGACAGGTGACGAGGACCAATCCCAAGCCTCTCGGCCAGCGCCGCAACATCATCCCGGTCCAAAGCACCCGCCTCGATGAGCGCCAACGCCCGTTCGACGGTCGTCCGGGTGCCGTTCCAGGCCGGACAGAACGGCGCGGTCTCCGGCCGGCAACGCAGACACGGACGGTAGCCGGCCCGCTCCGCAGCGGCAGCGCTCGGATAGAACACGACGTTGCGGGCGTACGGCGTGCGCGCCGGGCACACGGGGCGACAATAAATTCCGGTTGTCTTGACGGCGACGAAGACGACGCCATCAACGGCGGGATCTCGCCGCTGCAGCGCCGCGTAGTTTGCGTCGAAGTCGCGCATGCGGCATCTATAAGATCACATGAACCCAAAAGCGAGTTGCTGGCGATGACCACGTCCGGAAACGACCGGAGCGAAACGAACAGGCCGGTATCGCGCTTTGTCACCCATCTCGAATGCGCCATGACCGGCGAGCGCTACGAGGCGGGCCGCGTCTACAATCTCTCACGCGCTGGCAAGCCGCTTCTGGTCCGCTATGACCTCGCCGCCGTCAGTAAATCCTTGAGCAAGGATGCATTGGCGGCGCGCGCCGGAGATCTGTGGCGCTATCGCGAGTTGCTCCCGATCCGCGATGCCACGGATGCCGTCAGCCTTGGCGAGGTGATGACGCCGCTCATTCGCGCTCCCCAGCTCGAGGCACGCCTTGGCGGCGGCGAAATCCTGGTGAAGGACGAGGGGCATCTGCCGACCGGTTCGTTTAAAGCCCGCGGCATCGCGCTCGCGGTCTCGATGGCGAAAGCGCTTGGCATCACCCACATGGCGATGCCGACCAACGGCAATGCCGGGGCAGCGCTTGCAGCTTATGCGACCCGCGCCGGCATCAAAACCACGGTGTTCTGTCCGGAAGATACGCCGGAGGTCAACGTCAGCGAGATCGCCGTGCAGGGCGGCGCGGTGTACCGGGTCAACGGATTGATTGACGACTGCGGCAAGATCGTCGGCGAGGGCCAGAGCAAGGTCGGCTGGTTCGACACGTCCACCCTCAAGGAGCCGTACCGGATCGAGGGCAAGAAGACCATGGGGTTGGAGCTTGCCGAACAGCTCGGTTGGCAAATGCCGGATGCGATCTTCTACCCGACAGGCGGCGGCACGGGCTTGATCGGGATGTGGAAAGCCTTCGCCGAGTTGGAGGCGATCGGATTCACAAGCCCCAAGCGGCCGCGCATGATCGCCGTGCAGGCAAAGGGTTGCGCGCCCATTGTACGCGCCTACGAGACCGGCGCGGAACACGCGGCGCGCTGGGAGAACGCGCACACGATCGCGTCCGGGATTCGCGTCCCCCAGGCGGTCGGGGATTTTCTGATTCTTCGGGCCGTGCGCGAGAGCGGTGGGTTCGCGATCGCGGTTGACGACGAAGCCATCGCCGACGCGCGCGCCGAAATCGCGCAGGTCGAGGGCCTCCTGCTGTGCCCGGAAGGCGCGGCAACCTATGCGGCTTACAAGCAGAGCCTGGCCGATGGACGCATCTCACGTACCGACCAGGTGGTGTTGTTCAATTGCGCGACCGGTCTGAAATATCCG
>JAFAXD010000541.1 GCA_019241285.1 Xanthobacteraceae bacterium
GAGCGTGAGATAGCGCGTCATCGTGCTGATGAAGTGCTGAATGGAGAACAGCATGTCGTTGGTGCGGAAGCTGGTACGCACCTCACCGTTGAGCCGCACGTTCGTGTGCATGGCGTCGAGATTGACGTCGGTCTCGATCCACGGGCCCATCGGTTTGAAGGTATCGGTGTTCTTGGAGCGCCAGAAGGTGCGGTCCTCGCGCTGCCAGGTGCGCTCGCTCACGTCATTGCCGATGGTGTAGCCGAGCACGCACGAGAGCGCGTCGCCCTCGCTCAAGTGCTTCGCTTTCTTGCCGATCACCACAACCAGCTCGCCTTCGTAGTGCACTTGCTCGGTGGCATCGCGCGGGATCACCACGTCCTCGCCATGCGCGATCAGCGCGTTCTGTGCGCGGTAACCAATCTCGGCGCGGGTCGGAATGCTCGGCACCTCGCCGCGCTTGTCGGCCGCTTCCTTGAGGTGGCGCACGTAGTTGAGACCGGCGCAGTAGAACGTGCGCGGGATCAGCGGGAGCTCGATCTTCACGTCAGCCAGCTTGTGCCTGTGGCCGGTGCGCTCCCAGCTCGCAAACGGCTCACCGCGCGTTTCGATAATGTGCTCGCCTTCCAAAATGCCCCAGGACGTCGATCCGGCCGCGGCGAATTTGATCCAGCGCATCGTGTTACACCGTGGCTTCCACCAGGGGTGCCTTTTTCCAGGCGCCGATACGTGGGTTCGGCAGGCCGAGGTTCTCGCGCAAGGTGGTCCCAGTGTAATCCAGGTGATAGAGCCCGCGCCGCTGCAGCTCGGGAATGACGTAGTGCACGAAATCGGCATAGCCGCCGGGCACATGCGTTGCCGCCACCACGAAGCCGTCGCAGGTGCGCTCGACGAACATGCGCTCGAGCTCATCCGCTACGGTCTTGGGGTCGCCGACGATCGCGCCGTGGGTTTGGCCGCGATTGTTGTGGCGCAGGAAATCGCGAATGCTCGGGTTCTGTTTGCCGCTCATGCTGATGACCTGATCGCGAATCGTCAGCATGCCCGTAAAGCTCGCCAATTCCTGATCGGTGAGCGGCTCATCCATGCCCTTGCTGGCGAAATCGAAGTTGAGCCCCTCGGAGAGGAGCGACAGCGCATCAATCTCGAGCGGCAGTTTGTCGAGCAGCGCCTTCTTGTCTTCTGCCTCCGCCCGCGTGGCGCCGACCACCGTGGTGACGCCGGCGCAGATGAACATCTGATCCGGGTCGCGCCCGGCGAGCGCGGCTTCCTCTTTGAGGCCCGCGTAGGTGCGCTTGGCGAATTCAAAGTTGGCGGTGCCGCCGGAGAAGATCACTTCGCCCCAGCGTCCGGCGAAGCGGCGGCCACGCCCGCTCTGGCCGGCCTGGATGATCACCGGATGCCCCTGGGGCGAACGCGGCACCGTGAATGGCCCGCGCGAGCGGAAGAACTTTCCGACGTGATCCAGCCGCCGCACTTTGTTGGGATCAGCGAAACGACCGCTTTTCTTGTCGACGATCAGCGCATCATCGTCCCAGGAGTCCCAATGGCCGAGCACGACATGCATGAATTCGTCGGCGCGGTCGTAACGCAGGTCATGCGGCAGGTGCTCCTCGCGCCCGACATTGTGCGCTTCGCCATCATTGACCGACGTCACCACATTCCAGGCGGCGCGGCCGCCGGTCATCAGGTCCACCGTGGCGAACAGGCGCGCCACATGGAACGGCTCGTAATACGTGGTGGAGCACGTGGCGGCCACGCCGAGGCGCTTGGTGGCCATTGCCATCGCCATCAACACGACGACGGGGTCCATCTTTACGCAGCGGATGCCGTATTCGACCGTGTGGGCGTGGTTGTTGCCATAGCGGTCCGGCATGGCGAGCCGGTCATCGAAGAATGCGAGGTGAAACTTTCCCGCCTCCAGCACGCGCCCGATCTCCTGATAGAAATCGGCGGACTGCGTGTCCGTGCGCGAGTCCGGATGGCGCCAGGAGAACGGCATGTTGGTGCAGTTCTGCGCCTGCAGGAAACCGACCATGACCATCTGTCGTGCCATGCTCGCCTCCGCGTTGATCAGTTAATTGAAGTCCAGATCTGTGAGCTTAAGCTCGGCCGCGAGCTTGCGCAGCGTCGTCCAGGTCGCGTCCTCGATCTCGATGCCGTTGTTGCGCCGCTCCTGCTCGCGCAGATATTCGACTTCGCCGGGATAGTACACGCCGCTCGATCCTTCGGAGAGTGGCGTGTCTTTCAGGTAGCGCGCAAATTCCGCCACCTCGCGTTTGAACTCCGCCAGCGGCCGGAACGCATCGACCTTGAATACGGCGAGGAAACAGCCGTCGTTGTGACGCCCGGTTG
>JAFAXD010000635.1 GCA_019241285.1 Xanthobacteraceae bacterium
AATCCTCTCAGCTGACTGTTTTTGCAGGCGGGCGAAGCGCTCGATCCCGTCCATGACCACGGTGCGCTCGTGATTGAGCGTGGTGAACACGCCGGCAAACAGCAATTTCGCTTTGCTCTGCTTGTCGTCTGACGCGGAGGCGAAATAATCGGTGATGGTCTTCTCGGCCTCATCGAGCGGTGTGCGGCGGGCCGCAACCCGCGCCACCAGCTCGCGGATCGTGGGATCGTTCTGCCAGGCGTCGCCCACATCATCGATTGGCGGTCCCGCCCACACCGCCGCTGCCGAGAGCTCCGGCACCTTGATCTGGTTGCAGGGCCAGTCTGGATAGCGCGGATCGGCGGAGAGGGCTGCGGTCGCGCTTGCGAGCAAACTCAGCGCCGCCAAGATCACGTACCTCATGCCGCGCCTCCGCGATCGCCGCGCCGCGCCAACAATCCGCGCGCCGGGTCGTAGGCCAGGATCGCGCCGACCATGAACACCGCCGTGCAGCCGCACACCACCGCGAGCGAGATCCAGTTGACCTGGCCGTAGAGCGCAAAGCGGATCAGTTCTGTGGCGTGGGTGAACGGGTTTGCCTGGCAGACATAGTACAAGAATGGGCTGCCTTCCTGCACGCGCCACAGTGGATAAAGTGCAGACGAAGCAAAGAACATGGGAAAGATCACAAAGTTCATGACGCCGGCGAAGTTCTCGAGCTGGGTGATCACCGAGGAGATCAGCATGCCAAGCGCGCCCAGCATCAGGCCGGACAGGACCAGCGCGGGAATCACCGTGAGATAGCCGATCGGCGGTGGCTCGATCTCCCAGAACCAGGCGATGAACAGGAACGCATAGACCTGCAACAAAGAAACCGCGGTGCCGGCGATTAGTTTGGACGACAGCAGATACCAGCGCGGAAACGGGCTTACCAGCAAGGTGCGCATGTTTCCCATCTCGCGGTCATAGACCATGGAGAGCGAGGACTGCATGCCGTTGAAGAGCTGGATCATCGCGATCAGGCCCGGCGTGATGTAAACCTCGTAGAGCACGTAGGTCTCATAAGGCGGGATGATCGACACCCCGAGCACCTGCCGGAAGCCCGCCGCGAAGATGAACAGCCAGACCAGCGGACGGACCAGCGCGGAGATGAAGCGCTCGCGCTGATGCAGGAAACGCAGACCCTCGCGCCAGATGATTCCGGCGAGACAGATTGCATATTGTGGCGCCGAGAACCGCGCCTCGCTGCGGATGGTCACGTCCGTCGTCATGCGGCCTCGTCGGCCGTGTCGGCCAGGCTGATCTTGGTGAGGCGCGCGAAGGCGCCGCGGATGTCGCTCGCGCCAGCATCGGTGACGACGCGGGCGACCGGACCGTGCGCCAGCACGCGGCCTTGGTGCAGCACCACCACGTCATCGCTCGGCGCCACTTCGTCAATCAGGTGCGTTGCCCAGAGAACGCTCGCCCCCTCCCGGGCCACGAGGGCGCGCATGTGGGTGAGAATGTCGGCGCGCGATTGCACGTCGAGACCGACCGTGGGCTCATCCAGCACCAGCAGGCGCGGACGGTGCAAGAGCGCGCGGGCGATCTCGACGCGGCGCATTTGTCCGCCGGAGAGATTGCGAACCTTATCCCTGGCGCGATCAGCGAGCGCGATCTGGGTCAACAACTCGTCGGCGCGCCGGCGCGCCTCGCGCCGGCCGATGCCGTGCAGAGCCGCGTGGTAGGTCAGGTTCTGCATCACCGAGAGATCAAGGTCGAGCGTACGCGACTGGAACACGACGCCGATGAGGCGCAGCGCGTCGCTCGGCGTGCGCGCCACGTCATGGCCGAAGATGCCGATATGGCCGCTCTTGGTGGCAAACAGACGCGTAATGAGCGAGAACAGAGTCGTCTTGCCGGCGCCGTTCAGACCGAGCAGGACCGCGAAGGTTGCCGGCGCAATCGCGAAAGATACGTCCGCAAGCGCCGGGCGGCTGCCATAGGCATAGCTCACGCCTTCGACGGTGAGTGCGGGTGGCGGCGCAGGTCCATGCATCATCAAAGTTTACTTCTGCGAAATCGTAACACCCCAGGGCAGCTCCCCGACTTGGATCGATTTGATCACCTTCAGGCTCCCAACATCAATGACCGAAATGTCGTTGGAGACGCCGTTGGTGGTGAGCAGGTAGCGCTCGTCCGGGGTGAACGCCGTGTGCCAGACGCGCTGACCAACGAGCAGATATTTCGTGACCTCGTGCGTGCCGGTGTCAACGACCGCTACGCGATTGGCGGGACCGAGCGCCACGAATGCAGTCTTGCCATCCCGAGTGATGCTGATGCCGACCGGCTGGATTGCTTCACTGCGCAAGCCGGGGATCGCAAACGTGATTTTCTTGATCACCTGATGACTGTGCGGATCAATGATGCTGACTGTGCCCCCGACCTCGGACGACACCCACAGTTCCGAGCCGTCCGGCTTGAACGCCGCGAACCGCGGCCGTGCGTCCACCAGCACGTTGGCGACGATCTTGCGCGTATCGAGATCGATGAAATGCGCCATGTTGGTCGTCTCGGAGGTGGCGACCAGGGTCTTGCCGTCGGGACTGATTCCCATGCCTTCCGGCTCGACACCGACCTGCACCTCGCCGACGCGCGCGCGCTTCTGCAGGTCGATGATGGTGACGGTGTTATCGTTCTCGTTGGCGACATAGAGCAGGTTGCCGGCCGGATCCTGCGTAAACAGCTCCGGATCGGGGCCCGACGGCAAGGTGGAAACGACCTCGCCCGACTTGGTATCGACCATCTGGATGGTGTCGTCGTCACCGACCGCCACCAGAACGTAGTTGCCGTCCTTGGTGAGCTCTATCCCGCGCGGCCGCTGCCCGACCTTGATGGTGCGCACCGCCTGCAGCTTGTCAGTGTCGACGACCGTGATGGTGTTGCCTTTCTCGTTCGAGATATAGGCCGTGTAGGAGTGTGCGGGGACGCTCAGTCCCGCAACGATCGCCACACCGAGGACCGCACTCACTACAGCTTGCATTTGCTTTCGCTCCGATCGTAGCCGAGCGTGTCGAGTTCGGAGAACTGGTGCATAAAGCCCTCCTGTGGCGAGACTGACACGATGGTGCGGCCGTCGGTGAGCAGAATTGGCTGCCGCAGCTGCAGGTTCCAGTCGCGCAAGGTCAGCTTCTGCCCCTTGAAGGCGGCGAGTGCGAAATCCGGGCTCTTCATGAAATCCAGAAGCGCCTTCGGGTCGTTCACGCGCTTGTGCGCCGCGCTTTCGCCGATCATGCGCACCGCGGTCCAGGCCTGCATGTCGAGGGCGGTCATGGGCCGCTTGAACTCGCGGATGAACCGGTCCTGCATCTGGGTCGCGCCCCATTGGTCGTTGGAGGCGTCCCAACTGGTCGGCACCAGGCCCGCCGAGCCCGCGACCGGCCGCGGATCCCAGGTACGATACGGCAGATATCCGGCAAAGACTTCGCTCTCATCCGCCGCGACCAGCACGTCGTATGCGGGCAGTTGCTGGGTAAACACCGGGATCTGCCGCTGGACCTGCACCACGCCGGTATCCGAGCGGCGCGAGCCGCCGGTATCCTCGAACACCTTCTCGCCGACGATCTTGGCGCCGAAGCGGGTGGCGGCGTGGCGGAGCGCGTCGGCATAGAGCTTGTCCGGCTCGTGTGAGCCAACCACCAGGAACCAGCGCCGCCATTGTTTCCAGGCCAAGTATTGGGCAAGCGCGTCAGCCAGCATGGCGCGCGACGGCGCCGTGTGGATCACGTTGGCCCGACAGTCGTTCTCGCGCAGGCGCTCATCCGGCGCGCCGACGTTGAAGAACACCTGGCCGTGGGCGCGGCCGGCATCGGCGGCGCGCAGCAACGCATCGGCAGGAAGATCGGCCAGCACGATGGAGGCGCCCCGGTCCGCGAGCCCGCTGGCAGCTGCCGCCGGATCCTCGCCATCCTTGAGTTTCACCTCGTCCAGCGTGAAATGCTGATCGAGGAACTTGCCGGTGGTATTGTTGTCATTAATCGCCGCCTGCGCTCCTGCCAACCCGTTGTTCTCGGCCGGTACTTGAACGAGCGAGATCGCAGCGCGCGGCTTTTCGGTGCGTAAATAGCCGATCTTGAACTCGAGCGGCTCAGTTGCGCGCGCGGCCAAAATTGTCAGAAGAATGACGGCTGCCGCTATCAGAGTACGCGCCACGGTTAAGCTCTCTCCAAATAAGTCAGTATGATCCATCGAACAGGTGACCTGTGTCGAGATCATCCCGTCGTGGCGCAGAGACGCAGGGTCGTTTTGCGCTGCAGCATAGCGAACGAGGGCCGCGCTTCATTTGTTGATGGGCGACATTGAATGTCGCGGGATCCCACGACACAATGCATTTTTCAGCATCTGTGCTGGGCGACGTACATGACCTTGTTTCTGGCGAGCGTGACTGGAGCGGACGAGGCGGAGATCGCGCTCGCGCACGGCGCTGATATCATCGACATGAAGGATGCGGCCAAAGGTGGCTTGGCACCTTTGCCGCCGGATGTGGTGCGCACGGCGGTCGCCGCCGTTGCGGGCCGGCGTCCGGTGAGCGCCGTCGCCGGTGAACCCGGCATGGATCCCGACGCGCTCGCAAACTCCGTGCGGGAGACCGCGCAGACCGGCGTCGATTACGCCAAGATCGGTGTTTATCCGGGCTCGCAGCAGAAAGCCTGCGTGCAAGCGCTTGCGCCCATCGCGCGCCAGACCAAGCTGGTCGCCGTCCTTTTTGCCGACCAGCAACCCGACTTCACTTTGCTGTCGTTGCTGGCGGAGTGCGGCTTTGCCGGCGCCATGCTGGATACCGCCCGCAAGGGGGCGGGACGCTTGCTCGATCATGCCGACGTGGCGACGTTGCATGAGTTTGTCGAGCGCTGCCGCGCGCACGATTTGATGTGCGGACTTGCTGGCTCGCTCGAACCGCCCGACGTTCCGCGCTTGCTGCTGCTGGCGCCGGATATTCTGGGATTTCGCGGTGCCCTTTGCGCCGGTCACATGCGGGGAGGCCGCATTGATCCGCATGCCGTGGATCTCATTCGCGAGCTCGTCCCGCATGAAGGTCCGCAGCCGGCGGCTGATCTGAGCCCGGCCTTGCACCCGCTCGCTTTTGCTCGCGACGGCGCAACGGATCGGATCTTCGTGCGCGATTTTGTGATCCCGGTCCGCATCGGCGCCTACGCGCATGAGCGCGGCAAGCCGCAGAACGTGCGCTTCAACGTCGAGGTCACGGCCGCGCGGCCAGCGCGCGCCGCGGCCGATATGCGGCACGTGCTCTCCTATGACGTGATCATGGATGCGATCCGCCTCGTGGTGGCGCGCGAGCATATTGCGCTGGTCGAGGCGCTTGCCGAGCGCATCGCTGAATTCCTGCTCGCGCATCCTCGGGTGGTGAGTGCGACGGTGCGGGTCGAGAAACTCGATCTCGGGCCGGGCAGCGTCGGGGTCGAGATCACGCGCCAGCGCCAGAGCGAGGTCGCCGAGGTTTATCAGCTCTATCCGACGGCGGCGGCGAAGGCCCGGCTCGCCGGGTCCGACTGAATGCCGTCACCGCGCCCGCTCACCGTCGTCAAGCTTGGCGGCAGCTACGCGTTCTCGCCGGCGCTGGGCGATTGGCTCGAAATCATTGCCGCCAATGCAGGGCATGTGGTGCTGGTCCCGGGCGGCGGACCCTTTGCCGATACGGTGCGCGAGGCGCAGCCGAAGATGGGATTTGATGATAGGGCGGCGCATCACATGGCGTTGTTAGCCATGGAGCAATACGGCCGTGCGCTGGTGAGCCTCAACGAAACGCTTGCACTCACGTCGTCGCTCGCGGCGATCCGGCGGCTCTTGTCCGCCCATAGGGTGCCGGTCTGGGCGCCGACCCGGATGGTGCTCGATCAAGTGGACATTCCGAGTTCCTGGGACGTGACCAGCGACAGTCTCGCGGCCTGGCTCGCCCGCAAGCTGCGGGCGCCTCGATTGTTGCTCATCAAACATCTCGATCCGCCTGGCGATCCGGTCCGAGCTGAGGACCTGGTCAAACATGGGATTATCGATCGGGCGTTTGTGCCGGTCCTCGGCAGCTCGGGAATCGCGGCGTCGATCATCGGGCCGGCGCAGCATGCCGCAGCGGCGCGCGCGCTTGCGCGCGGCGAAGTCATCGGCAGCCGCATCGGCTTGCGCTAGGCTCTCGTCCCATGGCCAAGATCAAGACTCCCCGCTGGGGCTGGGCCCTTACCGGTTCGGGGCATTTCTTCAAGGAGTGCCTCGCCATGATTCACGCGCTCGATGAGGTTGATCTGTTCGTCACCCGTGCGGCCGCGGAAGTCGTGCGGATGTACAAACAGGATCTCACCCTGCCGAAGTCGGCGCGCATCTTTCGCGATACCGCGGCGAGCGCGCCGCCGGTCGGAAATTTTTACTACGGCGTCTATCACACGCTGGTGCTGGGCCCGGCCACGTCGAACACGGTCGCCAAATGCGTCTATGGAATTTCCGATAACCTCGCCACCAACGTTTTCGCGCAAGCCGGCAAGTGCCGCGTGCCGGCGATCGTCTTCGCCTGTGACACGGCGCCGGAGCTCGAGACCGAAGCGCCCAAAGGAATGGTGAAGGTTTATCCGCGCCGCATCGATCTCGAGAACACGGCGCGCCTCAAGTCCTTCGAAGGCACGAACGTCGTGGAAACCCTTGCCGAGCTGGAACAGGCTTTGACTGAGCGCAAGCGCGAGCTCGCCGGACATGGATGAGCCCGAACGTATCTTGTTGTTGACCGGCCATCTGGCGCAGCCGCGGCTCGAGAAAATGATGGCCAGTCTTGGGCCGACGCCGTTTCACTGGTCGGTGTGCGACATCGGCGTGAAGGTGGCGGCGCTGATGACGCAGCAGATCATCGCCAACCGCCTGCCGCGCCCGGTCGAGGCGAGCCGGGTCCTGCTGCCCGGCCGCTGCCGTGCCGATCTCGATCGGCTCAGCGCGGACTTCGGCGTGCCGTTCGAGCGCGGCCCCGACGAGCTCAAGGATCTGCCCGGCTATTTCGGCAAGGGCGGGCGCATGCCGGATCTCTCGCGCCATGACACGCGGATCTTCGCCGAAATTGTTGATGCTCCGCAACTCGGTGTTGATGCTATCGTCGCGCGTGCGGCGGCGATGCGTGCGGCCGGTGCCGACGTCATCGATCTCGGCGGCCTGCCGGACACGCCGTTTCCTCATCTGGAAGACGCGGTGCGCGCCCTGCGCGAAGCCGAATTTCGGGTCAGCATCGACTCGGCCGATATCGATGAACTGCGGCGCGGCGCTCGCACGGGTGCGCATTATTTGTTGAGCCTCACCGAGGCGACACTCGACGTCGTGGCTGACAGCGGTGCGACGCCGGTGCTGGTTCCGGCGAGCCATGGCGACCTTGGTTCGTTGTTGCGCGCCGCGGAGCAAGCGGACAAGCGCCGCATTCCGGCGCTGCTCGATCCGGTGCTCGACCCGATTCACTTCGGCTTCATGGCCTCGCTCAAACGCTACGCGGATCTCCGCGCCGCCTTGCCGGACGCCGAAATCCTCATGGGGACCGGCAACCTCACGGAGCTGACCGACGCAGAATCGGCCGGGATCACGGCGGCGTTGCTCGGCATCTGCTCCGAGTTGTTGATCCGCAATGTGCTTGTCGTGCATGTCAGTCCGCACACGCGGCGCACCGTCCAGGAACACGATGCGGCGCGGCGGTTGATGTATGCGGCGCGTCAGGATCGCAGTTTGCCAAGGGACTACGGCCGGGCGCTCCTGCAGCTGCACGACCGCGCGCCATTTCCAAATTCCCCGGAGGACATTGCCGAGCTTGCCGCCCAGGTCAGCGACCCCAACTTCCGCATCGAGGCCGCCGCTGACGGTATTCACATCTATAATCGCGATGGTCACCATGTCGGCCAGGATGCGCTCTCGCTCTTTCCCAGGCTCGGTGTCGCGGCTGACGGCGCACACGCGTTCTATCTGGGCACCGAGCTGATGAAGGCCGAGCTCGCCTACAAGCTCGGCAAGCGCTACGCCCAAGACGAGCCCCTCGACTGGGGCTGCGGCGTCGATCGCTCGCGCGAGGACCTGACGCGGCTGCGCGCGGCCGGTCACACCCTGCGCGCCAAAAGCAAAGACTGACCGATGCCGCTGATCCGGGAGACCATCGTGACGACGGCGGACCCGGACGGGCGCGTGCACATTGCGCCGATTGGCATCATCGCCGACGGCGAGGGTTGGATCATCGCGCCGTTTCGTCCTTCCACCACGCTCGATAACCTGCAGGCGGTTCCATTTGCAGTGGCGAACTACACCGACGATGTGCGGGTGTTCGCCGGATGTCTGACCGGCCGGGCGGATTGGCCGACGGTCGCAGCCGATAAGGTGCCGGTCCGGCGCCTTGGCGGTTCGCTCGCCCACGCGGAGCTTGCCGTGGCGCAAATCACCGAGGACGCCCAGCGGCCGCGGTTTCACTGTCGCGTCGTACACACTGCAGCGCACGCGCCCTTCCAGGGCTTCAACCGCGCCCAGGCGGCCGTAATCGAAGCTGCGATTCTGGCGAGCCGCCTCGACTTTCTGCCGCGGGAGAAGGTCGAGGGCGAGGTCGCCGCGCTGAAAAGCGCGGTCGAGAAGACCGCCGGACCGGCTGAGTTGGAGGCCTGGCAATGGATCGCTGATCGGATCGCCGCTCATTACGGCGATCGATGATCCATTACGAATCACTATGACTGCCCGCGGGTGGCCTGCTGCGAGCGCGTACGCTCGATCTAATTACATGATTTTGCAGTATTTTCCTGCTCTTGCCCAAGAAATTCGAGCTGGCCTGAGTTTTGCTTATTGTTGGGCAAAGCGGTACGTCCGAATGGTAAGTACCCAAGTACTTCCGGAGGGGGGACGCGTCCTTACGCGTTCATGGGAGCCTTACGTGCTGACAGCCTTGATTCTCGTTTGCTCGCTTGCGGTCACGCCGGACTTGTCGGACTGCAGCCAATCCAATGCCGTCGATACGATGTACGTGCCCGAGCAATTCGCCAATCCGGCCACCTGCTTCATGCACGGGCAGGCCTATCTGGCTGAAACCGCCATTGGGCGCGACATTGCTCAGGATGAGCGGGTGAAGGTCGTCTGCGTGCACCGCAAGCCGACGACGGTCGGAATGTCGCTCAGGTAGATCGCAAATAAAAAAGCGCGGGTTGGCCCGCGCGTTAGATCCTTTGTCGGTAAAAAACCACCGTCCGCCCTGGAGCGGTATCACCCTCATCAGAGGCGGACGATGGAACGGGAAGCTTAGAACTCGGCCGGCAGGTAACCGTTGATTTCCAGGCCGATGCAGATTTCAACCAGCGTCGGAGTCGTCCACGCCATGACATTTCCTCCTGTTCTTGTCGGCAGCTAAATTATAGTAGCGCGCCGATTGCAGTGCAACGCCTTGCACCCGCGAAGATAAGCGTCGGACCGCATTTTTCCGGAACCCGCACGGGCCGCTCGCGTTAGCCGCAATGCGAGCTACATAGCCGATGTTGGTAATGATCTTCCGAACCTAGATTTTCGGTCGGCCTGCGCGCGGCCCAACGACCGAGGCGCGAAGCAATGGCGCCACAACTACAAACAACTGTCGATCCGACCGGGGTTGGAGCGCAGATTGTCGATGAGTGTGGCTTCCTGATTACAGCCAGCATGCCGGACTCAGTTTATTAATGTCCGATTATTAGTGTCCGAATGCCGGGGCGGCTGGGGAGCTATAAATGATCGCGACATCCTTCTCGTCATTGAGTCGTGTCAGTGTCGTCGCCCTGTTGGCGTTGTTCGCCATGAGCGCCAGTTCGAATCATGCAGATGCGGCGCGCCCGGTAAAGCATGCGGCGCACGCTGGGCAAAAAGCCAAGGGCAAGGGCCACAAGCACGCGCTGCATGGACCCAACTATCACCCGCCCTATGCGGCCATCGTGGTGGATGACAACACATCGCAGGTTCTGCACCAGGAAAATATCGACGAGCCGCGGCATCCGGCATCGCTGACCAAGATCATGACGCTCTATATGCTGTTCGAGCAGATCGATGCCGGCAAGCTCAAGCTCGACTCGCAGCTGCCTGTATCAGAATTCGCGGCCGGCCAGCATCCGACCAAGCTGCACCTGAAGCCCGGCTCGACCATCATGGTCGAGGATGCGATCAAAGGGATCGTCACCCGCTCCGCCAATGACGCGGCGGTGGTGGTCGCCGAAGCGATCGGCGGCAGTGAAGACGACTTTGCCAAGCTGATGACCGCAAAGGCGCACGCGCTCGGCATGGCCGGCACGACCTACGTAAACGCTTCGGGCTTGCCGGCTGATGAGCAGATCACGACCGCGCGCGACCAAGCGCTGCTGGGGCGCGCGATCCAGGACCGGTTCCCGATCTACTACCGCTATTTCTCGACCGTGAGCTTCCGTTTTCGCGGCAAGGACATCCATAATCACAATGCGCTGCTCGGCCAGGTCGAGGGCGTCGATGGCATCAAGACCGGCTACACCGAGGCGTCCGGCTACAATCTGGTTGTGAACCTGCGCCGTGGTGACCGGCACATCGTCGCGGTCGTGCTGGGGGGAACCTCCAACGCGAAGCGCGATGCGCGCATGCGCGAACTGATCGACGAGTACCTGCCGATGGCATCGACGCGCCGGACCGCGCCACAGGTGACTGAGGGCGCGAGCACGGGTCGCCCAGTCGGGTTTGTCACGTCGGCTCCGGCCGACGTCAACGCCCCGCGCTGATAGCGCGCCAAAACCTCCTATCTCATCCTGACGGAATGTGGATGTTCGCGGCGGCTGGTGCTAGCGGCCATCCTTCGAGACGCCTGGCCCCTGGCGGGTCCAGGCTCCTTCAGGATGAGGGCTGAAATTGTTGAAGCGCAGCAATCAACCGCAGCCCTCATCCTGAGGAGCATCCGCGCTTTGGCGCGGATGCGTCTCGAAGGATGGCCACATTGAAACACCTTGTCTGCGGCCGGTGAATGTTGCGCGGGGCGTCACGCCGGGGTTTCAACCTCAGCCTCACGTCCTGCCGGCATGCGGCGATAGGTGTACGCTGCTTCGCTCCGTTCAGCGGCAAGCGTTGCGAGCTCGGCATGCCGAGGGGAGAGGTGACAGACCGGATCGGTCGCGGTCGCATCGCCGGTCAGCGCAAACGCTTGGCAGCGGCAGCCGCCGAAATCGATGTCGCGGCGCGCGCAGCTTGCACAGGGTTCGGGCATCCAATTGGTTCCGCGGAAAGCGCGGAACGCCGGTGAGTTCTGCCAAATATCCCCGAGTGCGTGCTCGGTGACGTTCCAGAACGTGAGGCCGGGGATGGTTTCGGCCGCGTGGCAGGGCAACACCTTGCCGGATGGAGTCACGTTGAGCGAACGCCGGCCCCAGCCGCCGACACAGGGCTTCGGATAACGCGCGTAATAATCCGGGACCACGGCGTCGATGACGATGCGCCCGTGATGGCGCTGCCGCAGCTCTTCGACCTCGGCCGCCGCACGCGCCACCTGCTCGCGCTCCGGCATCAAGATGGCGCGGTTGGCGAGCGCCCATCCGTAATACTGGACATGGGCGATCTCGACCCGGCTGGCACCGAGCTCGAGCGCAAGCTCGACCATGGCGCCGACCCGCTCGATGTTGGCGCGATGCACGACCACGTTGACGGTGAGCGGCAGCCCGAGCCGCACGACCCCGTGCGCCAGCGCGTTCTTGCGCGCGAAGGCGCCCGTATAGCCGGCAATGACGTCGGCCGAGGCCGGGATGCTGTCCTGGATCGAGATCTGCACGTGGTCGAGCCCGGCATCGGCGAGTTTTCCGAGGGATGCTTCGGTGATGCCGACACCGGATGTGATCAGGTTGCCGTAGAGGCCGGCTGCGCGGGCGGCCGCGACGATGTCCACGAGATCACGGCGGGCGCCGGGCTCGCCGCCCGAGAGGTGGACCTGCAGCACGCCCAACGCCGCCGCTTCGCGAAACACCCTCGCCCACGTTGCGGTATCAAGTTCGCCTTTGCGCGGCTCGAGCGCGACCGGATTGGAGCAATAGGGGCAGCCGAGCGGACAGCGGTGGGTCAACTCCGCCAGCAGTCCAAGCGGGGCATAGGTAGCATTGCGCTCCCCAGGGGAGGTCATGAGCGGTTCCGTCCTCGATCGGCCCAAAGGCCTCTTGTTATTTGTCATTTATAGTACGCCTTTCCAGGGGATGCCCGCGACAATCAGCCAGAGGGGGGAGCGATGAAAGTTCTGATCACCGGGGCGGCAGGCATGATCGGGCGCAAGCTCGCGGCGCGCCTTGCCGGCGACGGGGCGCTCAACGGCACGACGGTCGATCACCTGTTGCTGGTCGATGTAATCGCGCCCGAACCGCCCGCCGGTCTCGCCGGACGGATTGAAACCAAAGCGTCGGATATCTCCAACAACCCAGACGTCGCAGGCCTGATCTCCGGGCGGCCTGACGTGATCTTCCACCTCGCCGCCATCGTATCAGGTGAGGCGGAGCTTGATTTTGATAAGGGCTATCGCATCAACCTCGACGGCACGCGCTATTTGCTGGAGGCAATCCGCGCGCAGCGCGACTATCGGCCGAAGCTTGTGTTCGCGTCCTCGATCGCGGTGTTTGGCGCCCCGTTCCCCGAGGCCATTCCGGACGATTTCTTCCACACGCCGCTGACCTCCTATGGCACCCAGAAGGCGATCGCCGAATTGCTGATCGCCGACTATGCGCGGCGTGGATTTCTTGACGGGATCGCGATCCGGCTGCCGACGATTTGCGTGCGTCCCGGCAAGCCCAACCGCGCCGCGTCCGGGTTCTTCTCATCGATTATCCGTGAGCCACTCGCCGGCGAGGACGCCATCCTCCCTGTTGAGGAGAGCGTGCGGCACTGGCACGCGAGCCCACGGGCGGCTGTGAGCTTCCTGCTGCACGCCGCCTCACTGGCCGGCCCGCAACTCGGTGGCCGCATCGCGCTCACCATGCCAGGTGTTTGTTGTACGGTCGGCGAGCAGATAGCGGCGTTGCGCCGCATCGCCGGCGACAAGGTCGCCGCCCGCATCCGTCATCAGCGGGATCCGATGATCATGCGCATCGTGGATGGTTGGCCGCGCCGATTCGATGCGCGGCGCGCCATTGCGCTTGGCTTTCGCGCGGAGGATTCGTTCGACGAAATCATCCGCGTGCACATCGAGGATGAACTCGGCGGCCGCATCGCAGCGTGATCGTGGAATTACTCGTTGAGCTTTAAGCCACCCGAGCGGTGTGAATCGGCAGGGCGACCGTCTCAAGGGTCGAGAGATCGAGTTTCCGCGAAGCATGGTCAATATCGAAGCCGACGACCTCGCCTTTGGCGTCGAGATCAACATTGAGGCCGGCCGCGACCTCGCGAGTTTCCACTCCCGGTTCAGGCTTCAACTCAATGTAGAGGCTATCCGTTTCGGGGTAATAATGGAGCTTCACGGTCTATCCTTTCGGAAAGTTGCGATCAAAGAAAGCGTTGTGGACCGTCAATCCATGCTCCAGCGTGACTACACGTAATATACGCTGCTTTCCGTCACGTACATCGGTGATTACTCCCCAAAAACGCATTCTTCCGTCCTCCTGTATCTCGCGGCGCAGTGGTCGAGAGATTACCTCCAGGCAGGACTCAGGGTCGATGTAAGGCCGTTTTCGCCGGACTTGCTCCTCGAAGTAGCGTGTGCATTTCACGCGTGTAAATTCCACATCCTCATAAGGTCATAAGGAGTACGCGGTATGAGTACGATAACGCAATCCTCCCTGCGCGCGTGCTCACCCCCGAATGTGTTTGGGGGAGCCAAAGCAAAGGCTCCTGAGGCAGTGCGGTTCAACCGGCCGCTGCGTCAATTAGGCCCTGGCAGCAGGAACGGGCGGCGGCGCGCACCACACAGAAGTTTATCAAGCGAGCGCCTTGTCTGATTTTATCTCGTGGAGAATCACCCCTTCCAGCGGATCGGCCTCCTGTTGCCACGGCGCCTGTGCGAGAGCTCGCGTGGCGGCGGCGTAGCCGGCGGCGCGACGCATTTCGATTCCGGACGGCGAGAAATCGACATCTTTGATGTGGCTCTCGGTGTCGAGCCGGGGCGCCAGCAACTGCACGACATGCATCTGTGTCGCGCAGCCGTAGCTTGCGAGCTCTCTTACGGCATCGCTGGCCCGCATATCCTCGGGAACGTGAGCCAAGAGCTGATTGATGACGTGGCGCAGCCGGTGCGTTTGTTGTTGCTTGGTGATGTGGCTCGCGATCCGGCTCGAATACTGCACATCCTTCTGGCGGTTGAGCACGTCCCAGATCGTGCTCGGCACTGGTCCGGTCGGGTTCCAGAGGTGGACCGCGAAGATCAGCGAGCTTTTGCGCGGGTTATCGTCAAAGATCACCTCGGTCGGCGTGTTGGATAGAATTCCCCCGTCCCAATAGTGCTCGCCATCGATGCACACGGCGGGAAACGCCGGCGGCAGCGCGCCGGAGGCCATAATGTGCTCGACCCGGATCGGCATCTCCCGGCTGTCGAAGTAGCACATGCGCGAGGTTCGCACGTTGGCAGCGCCGACGGTGAGGCGTGGGCCAAGCTCGGCTATGCACTTGAAATCAACGAGGCGCAGCAGGGTGTCGCGCAGCGGCGCGGTCGAGTAGTAGCCGGCGTGATCGACTCCGAGCGGGGTCCTGGAGCCGCAGAATGCAGCCAGGTTCGGGGCGAAGAAGCTCGGAATGCCGGAGGCGATCGTCGCCCAATAGGAGAGTTGATCGGGAAGTCCGGTCCAGGCCGGCCAACTGCTCCAGGGATGGCGTCGCTCCACGCTCGCCCAGAATTGCTCGAGCTGCTCAAGCCGGCGCGCCCAAGGGTTGCCGGCAATGATGGCTGCGTTGATCGCGCCGATGGACGTGCCGATGATCCAGTCGGGCTCGATATGGGCCTCATGCAGCGCCTGATAGACCCCGACCTGGTACGCGCCGAGTGCGCCGCCGCCCTGCAACACCAGGACAACCTGTCCGCGCCGTGCGCGGCGGAACGCCTCAACGGCCGGATGCGCCTGTGCCCCGGAGGACATGTCGTTCATGCAAAGCCTCCCGTCGCGCCGGCTCACGCCGGCCCCCTTGATCAATGCCGCGTCAGGCCGA
>JAFAXD010000234.1 GCA_019241285.1 Xanthobacteraceae bacterium
GCTCATGTTTGTGGTTGCGGCGAGTTCGTTGTTCATTCACGAACTGCGGGTGTGGGGCCCATGGAGCCCAATCCACTTGCTGTCGATCTATGTGCTGATCACACTTCCGCTCGCGGTGCTTGCGGCACACCGCCACGCCACCGAACGCCATCGGCGCGCAATGGTCGGGTTATTCGTCGGCGGCTTGGTCATCGCAGGCCTGTTCACCTTTTACCCGGGCCGCATCATGCACACGGTTCTATTTGGCTACGCGCAGGCTCAATAACGAGCTCATTCCGGTCGCTACCCGAACTATTTCGGGACTTCGTTGGCGATCGCCTGGAGAATCGGCCGCCAGGTTTTCTGTTCGCCCTGCACGAAGGCGGCGACCTCTTCCGGGTTCAGGTGGCGCACAAACGCGCCGTTGGCGGCGAACTTCGTGCGCAAGTCCGGATCATCGAGGGCCCGATTGAGATCGGCATTGACTTTGTGAATGATGGTGTCAGGCGTTCCGAGCGGGGCCACCACCACCGCCCAGGCCCCGACGAAGAAGCCCGGAATGGTCTCCGCTACGGTGGGCAGATTTTCAAATCCGGGCAACCGCTCCAGCGCCGTTGAAGCAAGGCCTTTGATCAGATTGCCCTGGATCGCCGAGGCCAGGCCCGCATACGCGTCGAGCACCAGTTGCACGCGCCCGTCCATCACGTCGCTCATGGCTTGTGCCGGACCGCCGACGTAGGGGACGAGCTGCAGCTTGACGTTGGCGCGCGCCTGCAACAGCTCCATTGTCAAATGCGAGAGGCGGCCACGTCCTGTCGCCGCGTAGTTGATCTCGCCCGGCTTCTCCTTGGCCCGTGTGATCAAATCGGCGATGCTGGCGATCCCGCTCTTGTGCGAGGCGCCGATGAACAGCGGCTGCTGCAATACGTATCCAATTGGCGCAAAGTCGCGCGGCAGCTCCAGCGGCAGGTTGGGCGCGACACCCGGTCCGCCCGGCAGCGCCAGGAACGGCGAGGTTGCAGGCATGTAGAGCGTGTAGCCGTCCGGCACCGATTGTGCGGCAACGCGCGCCGAGATGCTGCCGCCCGCACCGGGTTGATTCATGACCAGGACTTGTTGGCCCCAGATCGCCGAGAGCTTGTCAGCGAGGATACGCGCGGATGCGTCGGTGGCGCTCCCCGCCGCCGAATCGCTGATGAGGCGCACGGGCTTTATGGGGTAGGAGTCGCTCTCTGCAGCGACGGAAGGGGCTTGCGCCACCACTGCCGCAACGAGGGCGATGGCCGGCCAACGGACACGTCTGAGTCTCATGCTATTGCTATTCCACCTTGATGCCGGTGCGCTTGACGATGCCGCCCCATTTCTCGGCTTCGCTGGCAATGAAGCCCGCGAATTCCTGCGGGGTGGTGAGGTTTGCTTCGACGTTGAAGCGCGCAAGGTGAGCCTGAACTTCGGGCGACCTCAGGCTTTCGTTGATCACCTCATTTAGCTTGGTGACGATCTCAGCCGGCGTGCCGACGGGCGCCAGGATGCCGGTCCAGAACGTCAGCACGTAATCCGGATAACCCGCTTCAATCATCGTCGGCAGGTCCGGGAATTCCGGACTGCGGATCTTGCCCGTCACCGCAAGCGCCCGGGCCTTGCCGTCCTGGATGTAGGGAAGCAGCGGCCCGGTGCCGTCGATCATCATCTGGATCTCACCGGCGACGAGATCGGTCATGGCCGACGCCATGGCGCGATATGGAACGTAGAAGATATCAGCGCCAGTGACCTGAGTGAACAAGCCCCAGGCGAGGTGCGGGGGTGACGCCACGCCGGAGCCGTAGTTCAACTTTCCAGGATTAGCTTTGGCGTAGGCCACGAGTTGTTGCACGCTCTTCGCCGGCACTGACGGGTGCACGACCACAACCATCGGACCGACGGATACGCCGGCAATCGGCGTAAAGCTCTTGATTGGATCGTAGTCGACGTTGTGGAACACGAACGGCACGATCGACAGCGCAGTGGTGCTGGCGAACAGCAGCGTATAGCCGTCAGGCTCGGCAGCGGCCACTGAGCGCGTGCCGACAGCCGCGCCGTTACCGGGGCGGTTCTCGACGACGACGGTCCCGTTGAGGCGCTTCGCCATCTGATCCGCCATGACCCGGGCGATTACGTCGGGCGGCCCGCCGGCCGAGAGCGGGATGACGAGCCTGATCGGGCGATTTGGATAGGGCTCGCCGGCGTGGGAAGACGCGCTGAGCAGCGCACAAACAGCCGCAAGCGCCGCGAGGGACCGCAAGCCCATGGTGTTTCCCGCCTTGTTCACGCCGCGCTTGTCCGCGCGGTCAGCGATCACATGAGAGGCGACGATAACACCAAGCTGTCGACCCCGATATAGACCCAATGACGCTCGGGCAGCCTTACCGCCGCCGTGTCGTTCCAGCTTTTGCGTCGGCGTGGTCGGCGCGAACGGCACTGTTCGACGCCGATTGGCCGCAGCAAATGTTCGACATCACAGGAGCTTTCGTGCATACCGGCACGTCCACGCCTACCGCGCGGGACGATAGGCGAAGCGCAAATGCGCGCCGGATTTTTGGGATTTAACGGGTCGGTTTGGACTGATGTGGAATCGCATTCTTGAATTTGCTCAGCGCGGCTATCGTGCAGTCTCTGCAAAGACCGTTATCGACGTCTCCCGCAGCCCGCTGCGGCCGCTCATTGAGCGGGCCGAGTTTGACCGGCGGATTGCGTCGCTTCGGGAAAGCCTGCGGGCGGACGAAAGCCCGGATATCCTGCACGACCTGCAGAGTCCGATTGCTCTCGAGGCACACAAGTTCGCCTGGTATCAGCGAATAAGGATACCGAATACGCGGGCTTTCACGACCTCGGACAGAACACGGCATGGGATCGACGATCCCGGCTGGTTGAACCGGGCTGGCAACGCGCTCAGCGCAGTCGAGGGCTCGCTTCTTCGTCCGCTGCCGAAATGGGCTTATCTGCAAGAGATGCTGCCCGATCTCTCCGGCAAGTCGGTCATGGAGATCGGCAGCAATAACGGGTTTTTCTGTTTCGAGTTTGCTGAGCGCGGTGCCCGTAAGGTCACCGGCGTCGATTTGCTGGACCAATACGTTTCACCCGCGCAATGGATGGTTTCCGCGCGCGGGGACAAGAATGTCAGTTTCTTGCGTACCAACGCGCTGTTGGACCTCACGCTCGAGCCGCATCAGGTCGTGTTCATGAGCGAGACCTACACGCACTTCATTGATCCCCTGCTCGGGATCCTGCGCGCGCTCAACCTTGCCCAGGAAACGCTGATTATCGACGGGCCCGCGCTCACCTACGGTGCAACGCAGCTGAACTTCGATATCTTCAGAAACGGCGAGGGCGGACCGCCGACGTATCTCACCTGGACCCTGAGCGATGGTCTGATGCTGGGCTTTCTATCGGTATGCGGTATCGAGCCGGAGCGAGTCACGCGCTTTGTCTCGCCGCTGCGCAATCACCGCGTCTATCTCGTCGATACCACCGATCTCGCCGCCTCACGGCGCCGCAACGCGTACGGCGGTTCGGACTTCCTCGACTTCGGTTTCAAAACCGGCCGGCCCGCATCGTGAACTCGTATCCGCTGCGGGTGAGGATCAGGATGTGACGAAACCGCCGCTCAAGACGCCGCCGCAAGAGCTGTCGACCATTGTCGATTTCGTCCGTTACGCGGTAACGCGGTTTGCCGAGGGCAAGGTCGCCTTCGGGCAGGGGACGGATGATCCGGTCGAGGAGGCCATCTTCCTGGTCTGCGAGGCGCTCGGCCTGCCGATCGATCGCGTCGATTCATTCCTGCCGGCGCGGATGACCACCGCCGAACGATGCAAGGTGTTCGGACTGATCGAGAAAAGAGTGCGGGATCGCATCCCGGCGGCTTACCTGTTGCACCGCGCCTACCTGCAGGGTGTTGGCTTCTATATCGACGAGCGCGCGATCGTGCCGCGCTCATACCTGGCCGAACTGCTCTACGGCGACGCGTTGTTTGGCGGCGAGGCGCCGCTGATCGATCCAGCGACTGTGACGCGCGTCCTTGATCTCTGCACCGGGTCCGGCTGCCTCGCCATTCTGGCCTGCGATGTATTCCCGCACGCCGCGGTCGACGCCGTTGACGTTTCCGAGGCGGCGCTCGAGGTTGCCAGCATCAATGTTGCCGAACACGATTTGCGTCATCGCATCAATTTGTTGAAGGGGGATTTGTTTGCGCCTGTCGGCGGTGCCGCCTACGACATCATCCTGAGCAATCCGCCGTACGTCACCACACAGGCGGCCGCCGAACTGCCGGCCGAGTTTGCTCATGAACCGCGGCTCGCGCTTGATGGCGGTGTCGACGGGCTCGATGTCGTGCGGCGAATTCTTGCCGAGGCGCCAGCACATTTGCACCCTGACGGTGGTCTCCTCTGCGAGGTCGGACGGGGCGCGCAACGTCTACAAATAGAATTTCCGGACCACGAATTTCTCTGGCTCGATACGGCCGACAGTACGGGCGAGGTCTTCTGGATTGCGGCAGATGCGATTTGCCGCCACCAAAGAGACTGAATTCGTCCTTGCTTTCGGCGTACTCTATTCGGACCGTAGGGTGCCTGATCGTCAACGGTGGGGGATATGACGATGCACCAATTCAATCTTGGGGAAGTGGTGACGTGCGGCGTGCGTTATGCGGCTCCGGGGGATTACAAGATCCTCGCCTTCATGCCGGACCGCGACGGCGAACGGATGTACCGGATCAAGAGTCCCCTTGAAGAGCATCAACGGGTGGTGAAGGAAAGCGTTCTCACCAGGTCCGCGGGCGAGTTGTGGGCCGACGAGATTCCGCAGCCGCGTCCGCCGCGCCGGTCAATCACGCTCGCGCACGCGCCGCTGTTCTGAGGTTTCCGACCTGCTGCAAACTCCCTGAGTGCGCGCGACGGCACTGCCGCGCGCATATCAGGGCGTTTGATCTGGATCAGGTCTCCGCCGCAATCCGGAAGCTAGGCTTTCCGTCGTGATGCCTCATATGACGGAGAAGCGACATGTCCGAATTCAAACCGAAGAAAGATGACGCCCGCGCCGGGGATGATGCGGCCACCAAACCCAATACCGGCGATTCGCCAAAGCGCCACGGCGATAAGCTCCAGCACGCCGTCGATGAGGCCGTAAAGCCCGCGCCGAAGCCGCGCTGACCGTCGAGGCGGTGCGAGCGGCCAGCGCCGACGTGAGCGTGCTTTACTTGAACATGGCGAAATCGATCGGCTTATGCCGATCGAGCGGGCGGCCGGCCAGTGGCAACGGATATTTCAGACCGGTCGCGCAATTGAACAACACCACTCGGTCGTTGCGTGAGATGCGCCCGTCGGCCAGGCTCTGCTTGTAAGCCGCAAAGGTTGCCGCGCCTTCCGGACACAGCAACAGGCCCTCGACCTGCGCCATTTCGGCGAGCGCGTCGGCGATGGCTTCGTCGTCAACCGCGATCGCGAACCCGCCGCTGTCGCGCACGGCCCGGAGAATCAGAAAATCCCCGACCGCCTGAGGGACACGAATCCCGGACGCGATGGTGTGTGCGTTCTCCCACCGCGCCGCGTGTTCCTCCCCGGTCTCATAGGCGCGTACAATCGGCGCGCAGCCTTTTGCCTGCACGGCGATCATGCGCGGCCGCTTGGCGTCTATGAACCCGATCGCCTCCAACTCGGCGAAAGCTTTCCACATCCCGATCAAGCCGGTGCCGCCACCGGTCGGGTAGAAGATCGCATCGGGCATTTGCCAACCGAGCTGTTCGGCAAGCTCCAACCCCATGGTCTTCTTGCCCTCGATTCGGTACGGCTCCTTGAGGGTGGACGTGTCGAACCAGCCGACCTTGCTCTGGCCCTCGCCGACGATCTTGCCGCAGTCGTCAATCAATCCGTTGACCCGGTACACCGCACCGCCCTGCAGGGCGATCTCGCTGACGTTGACCTCCGGCGTATCTTCCGGACAGAACACCGTGGTCTTGATACCGGCGCGGGTCGCATAAGCTGCAAGCGCTGCCCCGGCATTGCCGTTGGTCGGCATCGCCATGTGGGT
>JAFAXD010000352.1 GCA_019241285.1 Xanthobacteraceae bacterium
GAGGATGAAGTACTGAACTTGTTCTGCCGAGTCGCGCCGCGGCGCTGAGTTTGCAAAAAAACCAGTTTGCAAAAAAGAAAATCGCTCAAGCACGTCATCTATGACGAGAAGGTCATCTATGTGTGCGGCCATCCTTCGAGACGCCTTGGCCTTAAAGGCCAAGGCTCCTCAGGATGAGGGCTGCGGTTCTTTGCAGCGCTTCAAAAAACTCAGCCCTCATCCTGAGGAGCTCGCGCGCTATGCGCGCGAGCGTCTCGAAGGATGGCCGCACACGTCATCTATGAGAAAGACGTCACCCATGGCAGCGTCTTGAGCGGATCTTATTCCGCGGCCTCAGCGGGAGCGGCGTGATGATGGGCGTCGGTCTCGACCCGGATTGCGTCCTCGCGGCGCTTGCGGGCGAGTGCCGCTTCGCCGCCGCTGGTCGCGTGATAGAGGTCGAGTGACTCGAACTCGTCCGCCTGCGGCGGCGCTATGGCGAGGTCCGTATAGGTCCAGCGGTCGGGCGCGTTCAACACCTCCTTGAGGGTGCGGCGCGCGCGCCAGTAGACCGCAGCGTATTTGGCAAGCTTGATCGCGGTTCCGCCCCAGTAGCGCGGATAGAACAGGAGCGGGTTTTCCAGCGGCAAGCCGTGGCGGCGGTCACGCCGATATTTGAGCCGCACGGCGCCGCCCTCGAGCGGATGCACGCCTTCGAACAGGAGCATCAACAGGAACCACAGGATCGTAGTCAGTGTCGTACTGGGCCTACCCGCCTTGCTGGCCGCCGTGCGGCGCAGGATCGTGCGCAGGTGCTCGGGCGTGTAATAGGCGAGCCAGGCGGCCCGATAGGCCTCCTCCCATTCCTTGTCCGACATCTTGGAGTGATGCGAGACGCGGTGGTTGAGGTCGTATTTGTTGAGATCTGCGTCCATCCACACGCCCTGGGCCAACAGGCGCTTGTGGTCTTCCGAGCCGGGCAGCGGCGTCAAGAAGAAGAACTCCAGGATGTCGACCGGCAACTCGCGCTTGATGATCTCAATGTCGCGCAGGATCGATTCCTTAGTGTCAGCCGGGAGGCCGAGAATGTAGCCCGCATAGGTGATGGCGCCGTGGTCGCGCCACTTCTGCAGCATGATGCGGTAATCGGTGATCTTGTTTTGGCGCTTCTTGGCGGCAAGCAGATTGTCCGGGTTGATGTTTTCCAGGCCGATGAACACCCGGCGCACGCCGGCGCGGCTCGCCTTCTCGATGAAGTTTGGAATCTTGTGGCAGAGCGTGTCCACCTGGATGGTGAAGCCGATATTCATCTTCTCGCCTTCACGCATGGCGATCAGGCGATCGAACAGTGGTTCCCACTGGCGGTTGCGGGCGAAATTGTCATCGGTGATGAAGAAGCGCCCAATGCCCTGCGCATAGTTCTCGCGCACGATCTTTTCCAGGTCGTCGGCGCTGCGGAACCGGCTCTTGCGCCCCTGCACGTTGATGATGGTGCAGAACGAGCACTGGTACGGGCAGCCGCGGCCGAGATCGATGCTTGAGAGTGAGCCTGACGTCCGGCTCACGTGCTTGGCGGGCAGGATCGGTGCTGGCTCGCCCTCGAGCGAGGGCAGGTCGTCCATGAAGTTGTACATCGGCTTGAGCGTACCGGCGTAGGCGTCGCGCAGCACCTCATCGAGCCGGCCATCCTCCGACTCGCCGCAGAAGAACGAGATGCCCATCGCCTGGGCGTCACGCATCTCCTTCGGCATTTCGGGCAGCATGGCGGTGCAGCCCGACACGTGGAAGCCGCCGATGCAGACCGGGAACCCGGCCGCCAGGAACGGACGCGCCAGATCGACGGCGCGGGCAAACTGATTCGATTGTACGCCAACGAGCCCGATCAGGACCCGGCCGCCCTCCTGCCGGACCATGCGGATGATCTTGTCGGGGCGGACCCGCCGGTTGGTCTCGTCATAAGTATGCAGGCGGATCTCGACGCCTTCACCAAGCACCTGCCGGGCCCGGGCGTCCTCGGCCAACCCATTGAGGCAGGCAAGCGTATTCGACGGGATCGCCGAACGCAGCCATTGGATCGGGTAGCCATCGTCGTCGTAATGGGTCGGCTTGATCATTACGAAGTGAAACAGCCGCGCGGCGTTGGTCGCGCTGTCGATCCCCATCACATGCCCTTCGGTTCGGCGTGGCCCCGCCACAGTAGATAGCAACGGTAGCACCGTTTGCCGGCGGTAACCAGCTTGCGCTGGCAAGGACTTACGGTTCAAATAGCGCCCTATTCCGGGCCCCGCGAGGGCTCACCCTCAATAGCAGGACAACCAGGGGGACGCCGTGGACGCAGTCGTTAACAAGTTCGGTATCGGGCAGCCGGTGCGCCGGGTCGAGGACCAGCGCTTCATCACCGGGCACGGGCGCTACGTGGATGATATCGAGCTGCCACGGCAGACCCATGGGGTGCTGCTGATGTCGCTGCACGGCCATGCGCGCATCAAGAGCATCAATACCGAGAAGGCACGCAAGGCCGAGGGCGTGCTGGCGGTCATCACGGCCAAGGAGGTCGCCGAGGACAAGCTCGGCATCCTCATCCCGATCATGCCGGAAGATTTTGGCGCCCCCAAAGGATACCGGGCGTCGCGCCCGCTGCTCGCGAGCGATGCCGTGCGCCATGTCGGTGATCGCGTCGCCTTTGTGGTTGCGGAGACCGAGGCGCAGGCGCGCAGCGCCGCCGAGCTGATCGAGATCGACTACGAGCCGCTGCCGGCCGTGACCACCATCGCGGAAGCGACCAAGGACGGCGCCCCCAAGGTGTGGGACGACAACCCCGGCAACATCGCCTTCGTGATGATGATGGGCAACAAGGACGCGGCCGACGCGGCCTTCGCCAAGGCGAAGCACGTGACGCGGCTGACGCTCACCAACAACCGCGTCTCTGCCAACTCGATAGAGGCGCGCGCCGCCATCGGCGACTATTCAGCCGATAGCGACAGCTACACGCTCTACACCACGTCGCAGAATCCCCACGGTGTGCGCTCGCAGATCGCCGGGCAGATCCTGCACGTGCCCGAGACCAAGCTGCGGGTCGTGTCACCGGACGTCGGCGGCGGCTTCGGCATGAAGGGGGGACCCTATCCGGAAGACGCTCTCGTGTTGATGGCCTCGCGCCGCGTCGGCCGCCCGGTGAGATGGAGCTCGACCCGCGCTGAAGCGTTGCAAGGCGATTCGCATGGGCGTGATCAGGTCGTGTCCGGCGAGCTCGCCTTCGACGAGAACAACAAGATCATCGGCATCCGCGCCCAATCGATGCACGCGGTCGGCTCGCACGTCACCGGTGCAGCGTTTGCCACCAGCATGTTCTCGGTGAAGCTCCTGTCCGGCGTCTATGACATCCCGGCCGGCGTCATTTTCGCCAAGGCGGTGCTCACCAATACTTCACCGATGGCGCCCTATCGCGGCGCCGGCCGGCCGGAGGCGACCTATCTGGTCGAGCGGCTGATCGACAAGGCAGCAGCGGAGCTCAAGGTCGATCCGGTGGAGCTGCGGCGCAAGAACTTCATTCCGGCGAGCAAGATGCCGTACACCAACACATCCGGCGTGGTGTACGACAGCGGCGACTTCGCCAAAGTCACCGAGGAGTGCCTCAAGCTCGCCGATCACAAGGGTTTTGCGGCACGTCGCAAACAATCCGAGAAGAACGGCAAGCTGCGCGGCTTCGGCCTTGCCTACTTCCTGGAAGAGGCGGCGATCTTCAACGACCGCATGGATCTGCGCTTTGATCCAAGCGGCCAAGTCACCATCGTGGCGGGCACGCATTCGCACGGCCAGGGCCACGCGACCGTCTACGCCCAGATGGTCTCGGACTGGTTGGGCGTCCCGTTCGACAACATTCGCTTCATCCAGGGCGACACCAACGAGGTGCCGATCGGCCGCGGCACTTACGGTTCACGCAGCATGATGGTGGGCGGCAATGCGTTGCGACGCGCGGCCGACCAGATCATCGAAAAGGCGAAGCCCATGGCGGCGCGCATGCTCGAAGCTTCGGCCGATGACCTCGAGTTCAAGAACGGCAACTTCGGCGTGGTCGGCACCGACAAGGCGATCCCGCTCACCAAGGTGGCTCAGGCGTTCTATGCGCCGATGTTCCTGCCGCCGGAATTTGGTGTCGGGCTCGAAGCCGCCGGCACGTTTGCAGCAGAGCCGCCCTGCTATCCCAACGGCTGTCACACCTGCGAGATCGAGGTTGACCGCGACACCGGCGTCGTTTCGGTGGTGCGCTACACCGCGGTCGACGACGTCGGCCGCGTGATGAACCACATGCTGGCCGAAGGCCAGGTGCACGGTGGAGTCGCGCAAGGCCTCGGCCAGGCGCTGATGGAACAGATTGTTTATGATCCGAGCGGGCAGTTGCTCACAGGCAGCTTCCAGGACTACGCCATGCCGCGCGCGGACGATCTGCCGTCGATCGAAGGTGACATGGTCGAGATCCCGTCAACCACGAACCCACTGGGCGTCAAGGGCTGCGGCGAAGCCGGCGCAACCGGCGCGCCGCCCGCGATTATGGCCGCACTGCTCGACGTGTTGCGCCCCTACGGCATCACCGAGATCGACATGCCGGCAACCCCGGCGCGGGTCTGGGCAGCGATGCACAAACACTGATCAGGAACTTATTGCAGCCCTCGTCCTGAGGAGCACGCGGGCTCTGCCCGCGTGTGTCTCGAAGGACGGCCGCAATCACAGGCGTTTCGAACTCCGCGTTGCCAAAACGCGTAGCATCTCAAAGTCACCGCGTATCAACGCTTCTTTCTTAGCTCTCGACCACCCTTTTATTTGACGCTCCGCCGCAATGGCATCTGTAATCCGTTCGAACCATTGCGAAAACACCAAGCGAACTGGGCGACGCGTCGATGTGTAGCCGTCATAGTCACCAGCGTTGTGCTCGTTGACCCGTTGCTCCAAACCTTGCCGGGCAGTGCCGGTGTAGTAGCTCCCGTCAGCACACAAAAGGATGTACACATACGCGCCATCAACATTTTGCACCGAAATTCATTGTGGCCATCCTTCGAGACGCTCGCGCGCAAAAGCGCGCGAGCTCCTCAGGATGAGGGCTGAGATTGTTGAAGCGCTGCAAAAAACCGCAGCCCTCATCCTGAGGAGCCTGGACCCGCAAGGGGCCAGGCGTCTCGAAGGATGGCCGCAAGCAACCAGTCGCCGCAAATATCCACAACCTCTCAGGATAAGGTCTTCAGTTTTTTGCGCCCACGGCCCGATCGCTACTTCCTGAAGCAAGTTCCTTCACTAACCGGTACAAGAACTCCTTGCTCTGATAGAGCTCGCTTGCTCCGACATGCTCATTGCGGCCGTGAACGCCGCTGCGCGGGCCATCAGAGAAGAGACCGGAGACCCCATAGGCCGCAATACCGGCGTTGCGCAACCAGCGGCTGTCCGTATAACCGCCGGACATCGTCGGGATCAAAGTAACACCCGGCCACATCGTGTTGCTGACGCGCGCCACCGTCTGCATCACCTCGGGATTGAGCGGTGACGGCGGGCTCTCGACCGGCCGGCCGATCGGGATCACCGCTACCTTGGGATCATCAACGACTCGCACTAACGTCTGCTCCACCTCGGCGACCGGCGCGCCGGGCAGGATGCGGCAGTTGATCGTCGCTCGCGCTGTTTGCGGCAGCGCGTTCTCGGCGTGGCCCGCGTCCAGCATGGTGGCGACGCAAGTCGTGTGCAGTTGCGCGTTGTAGCCCGGACTTGCGAGCAACGGGGCGAGCGAGGCCGCGTCCGTGTGGCCGGCGAGCAAGGCCTTGATGGCGCCGGCGATCTCGGGAGTGTCGGTTGCGGCCACTTGCTCGAAATAGGCCCGCGTAACGGAATTGAGTGAAACCGGGAAGTCGAATTGCCCAAGGCGCGTGAGCGCGGCGGCGAGACGATAGATCGGATTGTCCCGGCGCGGGGCCGCGCTATGGCCGCCGGGATCGGTGACCTCGAGCCGATAGGATTGATAGACCTTCTCGGCGAGTTGGATGAAGAGGCGCGCCGGACGACCATCCTGCGTGGCACCGCCGCCGCCCTCGTTGATGGCGAGCTCGGCGTTAATCAGGTCCGGCTTGTTCTGAAGAAGCCAGTGCACGCCGTCGTTTGGTGAGTCGGACAGTTCCTCGTCCGAGGTCAGCGCCAGGATGATATCGCGGTCCGGACGAAAGCCTTCCTGTTTGTATTGGATGAGGTTCGCGACAAATGCGGCAGCCATCGCCTTGTCGTCGATTGCACCGCGGGCCTGGAACACGCCGTCCTTTTCCTGGAGTTTGAACGGATCGGTGTCCCAATCCTCGCGCTTGGCCTCGACCACGTCGATATGCGCGGTGAGCAGAAGTGGCCGGCGCCCACCGGTCCCGGGAAGCCGCGCCACCAGGTTGCCCTTGCGTGGCGCAGTCGAGATCACTTGCACATCGGTGATGCCGGCCGCACGCAAGCGCGCCGCCATCGCCTCGGCGGCCTTCGCGGTGTCGCCCACCGAGTCGGTCGTGTTGATCTCGACCAGTTCCTGATAGATCTGCCGAAATGCCTGCTGGGCCGGGGTGAGCTCGTCAGCTTTGCCAGCCGCGACGGTGAGGATGAGCGCCGACGCCGCAATCAACAACCGGACAGCACGCATGAATTCCTCGCTACTTTTTGTCGAGCATGAGCTGGCCGCGCGCGCGGATCAGCGACGTTGCTTTCTGGGCAAGCAAGCCCAATGCCCAGGGCAGCATGACGTCGACCTGCACATGATCCTCAGCCACCGTGATGGTGCCTGAGGTCTGCTGACCGAGTGCACTCGCCTTGAATGCCAGAGCGTCGCCACTCCAAACTTCTTCATCGACGCGCAGCACGGAGCCAAAGTGCGTGCGCACCGACGCAAGCCCCGTCTCAAGTCGGCGCCGGGCCTCGTCTTTACCGAGGCGATGCGGGATGGAGACAGTGATGGGTTTCGACATGGCTGATTTGCTTTCGTTCCCGAAGTTTCCGAGAGGGTAGGACGCCTGCCCCGAATGCGCTAGTTGTGACTGGTGTCCCGGCTGCGGTGCAGCGCGCAGCTCTTGCGGAGCGGTGCGCCGCTGAGCCGGGACCGTCCCAGGTGCTAGCATTTGTCACGGTCCCGGGTCTGCAGCGCACCGCTTCGCGCTGCGCCGCGCCCGGGACACGATCTCAGGAGCACGCATGCAGGTCTTCGTCTTCGATCTCCTCCCTTACGGCGGCTATCTCGACGATCTCGAGCACGGCAAGGCACTGCCCTACCCGCTCGGGAAGGATTATTTCGACCCGACCGTCGCGGTGAAGACGTATGCGGAGCATCTGGAAGCCTGGGAGCTGCTCGACCGGCTCGGCTACGACGGCGTCGGCTTCAACGAGCACCACACGTCGCCCTATGGGCTGATGAACTCGCCCAACCTGATGGCGGCCGCGGCCTCGCAGCGCACCAAGAAGCTCAAGCTGCTGATCTACGGGAACCTCATCCCGCTGCACAGCCCGCTGCGACTCGCCGAAGAGCTGGCAATGATCGACTGCATGTCGAACGGGCGCCTGATCTCCGGCATTGCCCGCGGCATCCCGCGCGAATACCAGGTGCACAACGTACCGCTCTCCGAATCCCGCGCACGCTTCGAGGAGGCGTTCGACATCATCACCCGCGTCTGGAGCGAGGACGTCTTCTCCTATGACGGCAAGTTCTGGTCCTACAAGGACGTGGCCATGTGGCCCCGGCCAGTGCAGCGGCCTCGTCCGCCGATCTGGACGCCGATCACCGGGAGCAAAGAGTCGATCGAGTGGGCCGCCAAACACGATATCCCGATCACGCCGGGCGAGAGCCGCGTGCATGGGCTGCAGCACGATATCATCCGCTACTACGCGAAGTGTCTGGCCCAGCACGGGCACCGCATCACGCCGAAGCATCTGAGCATCGCCGGCGCCGCCTACATTGCCGACAGCAAGGCACAGGCCGTGAAGGAGGCCGGGCCCTACTATCTCTATTTCAACCGCTCGCTGTTCAGCCACGGCAACGTCACCGAGACCAACATCCAGCGCACGTTGGGCTATGTCTCCAACAGCTCCCTCGACTACGTGAGCCCGGAGAACATGCGCGAGGCGCAGCGCCTGCGCGAGGATTTCCGCAATCTCACCATGGAGGATGTCGCCCGCCGCGCCGAAACCATGCCATGGGGAACGGCCGACGAGGTGCGCGACCGCATCATCGCCGCAGTCGATCGCACCGGGGCCGACGTGGTGCATCTGCGCATGAACACCGGCGCCATGCCGCACGAGATGTTCATGAACCAGATCAAGCTCTTCGCCGAGAAGGTGCTGCCCGCCCTGCAGGCCCACAAGGTCACGGTGGTGCCGGCGGCGGAGGAAGTGGCGGCCTGATCAGCGCTGTGTCCCGGGTGCGGCGCAGCGCAAAGCGGTGCGCCGCAGACCCGGGACCGCCACAAAGGTGGACCTTTGGAACGGTCCCGGCTCAGGGCCGGGACACGTGCTCGTTCTCCCCACGACCAACGCCTATATTTATTGGCGGCGGTCAGTTGCGGAGGGAGTATGGACGCGCAAATCGACGAAATCGGTGACGGCATTTTCCGGATCTCGCTGTTTGTCCCTGAGATCGCCCCACCGGCCGGTTTCACGTTCAATCATTTCCTGATCCGGGCCGACGAGCCGCTGCTGTTCCACTGCGGCAAGCGCAAAATGTTTCCGGCCCTGGCGCCTGCGGTCGCCAAGTTGGTGCCGCTGGAGCGGCTGCGCTGGATCGCCTTCGGCCATTTCGAGGCGGACGAATGCGGCAGCATGAATGAATGGCTGGCGGCTGCGCCGCAGGCGGAACTC
>JAFAXD010000424.1 GCA_019241285.1 Xanthobacteraceae bacterium
GTATTCGGCCGCGATGTTGCCGTTTGCGCCCGGTTTGTTCTCCACCAGCACCGGCTTGCCGGCGCGGGACTTGGCCTGCTCGGCGAAGAAGCGCACCCACACGTCGGCGCCGCTGCCGGGCGGAAACGCGCAGATCACACGCAACTCGCGCGACGGATACTCGTCCGCCGTCTGCGCATGCGCGCTCGCACCCATCATCACGAGGATCGCGATCGGGGCGACGGCAAACCACGTGCGTTTCTCATATAAGAATAACATTTTGTTTTCAGCCCTCATCCTGAGGAGCACGCGCTTGCGCGTGCGTCTCAAAGGATGGCCAAGAACACAGACCTCACCTGAGGCCGTCCTTCGAGACGCTTGGCGCATGCGCGCCAAGCTCCTCAGGACGAGGTCCGAGGAGGTTCACACACGAACAGGATGAGGGTCAATGACCGGTGGCGATGCGCGCGACGTCAGCCGGGTCTTCGGGCGGGGCATTGCCGCGCCAGACCACATGCATATCGGGGCGCAGCAGGATCAGATCGAACCCATAGACCTCGCGGGCGACCTGATCGGGGACGTCAAGTTCGGTGACCGGTGCATTGTAGGACGCGATCGCCTTCGTCAGCCCCGCGCTGTCGTGCTTGGTCTTGCCGAGTCGCAGGATCGTGTAACCCGCTCGCGGGATGCGGTCCTGCATGGCGGTGCCGTCGTCGAGCCACACGTGCGGCAGGCGCGCGCCCGGCCAGGTGGTTGGTTCGTAGGTGCGAAACAGGTGCTCGGGCCCGCCGGGGATGTCGCAGATGATGGGCGAGTCGACATAGCGGTAGCCAAGCTCGGCGCCGATCATTTCGTTCGACTTGCGCTGCTCAACATCGGCGATGGTGGCCATGACTTCCCGCGTCTGCCGGCCTTCCGGGGTGTCGTCGCGAATGTCCGGGCGCCACAGCGCGCGCCATTTGCGGCGGCCGAGGCTTGCATAACGCGAGGCGCCGACATTGCGGTCGCCGATCTGCCGGCGCTCATGTTCGTACGAGCCGAGGAGTTTGGGACCGCCGAATCCCTTCAGCGTCGCCTCGAGCTTCCAGCCGAGATCGATCGCATCGCCGACACCGGAGTTCATGCCGAGGCCGCCGGTCGGGATGACGAGGTGAACCGCATCCCCGGCCAGAAACACGCGGCGATCCTGGTAGCGGTCCGCGAGCATCAGGTTCTGCCGCCACGGATTGCAGGAGAGCATCTTGTAGTTGATTGCAATGCCGATCGCCTTTTCGAACTGGCGCTCCATCGCGGCATCGCTATCGACGGAAGCATGCAGCGTCCAGTATTTGGTCGAGTCCTGCATGATCAGGAAGGTCGCTTCCGCATCCGCTACGTGATAATGCCGGCCGTGTCCGGGGCCGTTGCCGATCGGAATCTTGTCGAACAGGTCCTCGCAATAATAGAGCCCCTGGCGGAAGCCGCGCAGGTTGGCTTCGCCATGCAGCTTGAAGCCGAGCGCCTGGCGCACCGCGCTCGTGCCGCCGTCACAGCCGACCAGATAATCGGAGCGGATCGTGGTCGTCACTCCGTCGGCGCTCCGCACCGTGGTGCTCACGCCGCCGGCATCCTGCTTGTGCGAGACATATTCGGTCGACCAGCGCAGCGCGACGGAGGGCAGGGCCTCCGCCTCGCCTTTGAGCAGCGGTTCGAGCGTGTACTGTGAGATCAGCTGATAGGGCTCGAGCGGGGCGCTGCCATCAGTGGTGGCGCGGATCGCCGCCTGGGCTTCGGCGACGGACGGGTAGGGGTGGCGCGCCAGCGGCGGCTGCGTGAGATCGAGCACGATATAAACGTCCATCGGCACATCCCGGCGCAGGCCGGCAGCGCGGATTTTCTTGGCAAGCCCCATGCGCCGGTACATCTCCATGGTACGCGCGTTGACGCGTTCCATTTTCGGCAGAAACGCCGGCGCGTTCTTCTTCTCCGCCAGAATCGCGCGAATGCCGCGTTGTCCGAGATCCACGGCAAGCGAGAGGCCGACCGGGCCGGCGCCGATAATGAGAACCTGCGTATCGTTCAAACGAACCTCCGGTACCAGCGTCTTGTCTCGGCTGGCTCTTCTGTGACAGCCTCCTGTTTGCCCAAGCGGGGGGTGCGGGACAAGCCCGCAGAGCGCGACACTGATAACCCGCAAAAGCAGGGAGGAGGCCGCCATGACCCCACGGCGGGAGTTTCTCAAGCGCGCCGGCGCCGCCGCCGGCATTGTGTTCTGCGGCTGCTGGATGCTCGCGGCGCGTGCCCAGACGCCGGCCGCCGGGCGGCTGCCGGTGATGGTCGGCGGCAAGCGGGTCAAAACCGTCGATGTGCACAGCCATTGCCTGTTTCACGAGGCGCTGAACCTACTCGGCAACGAGGCGCGCTCAGTACTGCCGCCAACCAAGGGTGTGGAGGAGCATTTCATCGTCCTCGACGATCGGCTCAAGGCCATGGACGCCATGGGCATCGACATGGGGGTGCTTTCAATCAATCCATTCTGGTACCGCAAGGAACGCGACCTCGCCGCCGATATCGTGCGCGTGCAGAATGAGAAGCTCGCCGAGCTGACCGCGAGCCGCCCAGACCGGTTCGCCGCGTTTGCGTCGCTGAGTCTGCAATTCCCCGGGCTCGCCGTGGAGCAACTGGAGCGCGCCATCAAGCAGCAAGGCCTAAAGGGCGCCGCCATCGGCGGCAGCGTGGCGGGCGAGGATTTTTCCTCGCCACGCTTCCACCCGGTCTGGGCGAAGGCGGAGGAACTCGGCGCGGTGTTGTTCATTCATCCGCAGAGCACGCCGGAGCTCGCGCCCCGGTTCAAAGGGAATGGCTGGTTATCGAACACGATCGGCAACCCGCTCGATACGACGATTGCGCTCGAGCATCTGATCTTCGAGGGCACGCTCGATCGCTTCCCCAGGCTGAAGATCATCGCCGCGCACGGTGGCGGATTTCTTCCGTCCTACGCGGCGCGGCAGGACCATGCCTGCTTCGTCTCACCGCAGAACTGCGACGCCGCGATCAAGCTTGCCAAAGCACCGTCAGAGTATCTCAAGCAACTCCACTATGACGCCCTGGTGTTCACCCCGGAAGGCTTGCGTCACCTCGTGGCGCAGGTCGGCGCGAGCCAGCTCATGCTCGGCACCGACCATCCGATCCCCTGGGAACAGCACCCGGTCGATCACGTCTTTGCAACGGTAACACTGAACGACGAGGAGAAGGTCGCGATCCTCGGCGGCAATGCGGCGCGGTTGTTCGGGTTCGCGGCGTAACGCGCGAGATCACCCGCGCCGCCGGGCGCGTGTGCGAGCCGCCTTCTTGGCCGCAGCGGAGCGCCCCGCTACTCCCTTGGTGCGGGCCGCTTTGCGCGCCGCCGCCGAGCGACTGGCGGCGGATCGGCGCGAGGCTGCCTCGCGCCCCTGGCGGGAGAGCGCGGCGCGGGACGCAGTGCTGCGCGGCTCGTGCTTGAGCACGTTCATTACGGCGCGGGCGACGCGCGGACGGCGTTGCGTCTTGCGCTTGCCCTGGGCTGCCGCGTAGGCGTATTGCGCGCTCTTGCGGGTGCGCGCGCTGGTGCGTCCCTTTTTGGGCGGCGGCAAGTCAACACCGGCACGGCGCGCCTCAGATAATCCGATCGCGATTGCCTGCTTGGTATTGCGTGCCCCGTGCTCACCCTTGCGGATCTTGTCGATCTCGGCGCGCACGAACTCGCCGGCCTGAGTGGACGGCGATTTTCCGGCGCGCTTGTCGGCGCGGGCTTTCTCGATGGTTTGCTTGTCGGGCATGTGCTTGCTCCCGAGCTGTGTTGCTGCTCCTCGGAATTAACGCGCCGGCGATCAAATCGATCCATCTCGATGGGTGGGCTTGGGCAGGCCCTCATATCGCTCATGTTCGCGTCGTATCGGCTTTAGGGTGCACGCGTGCGGCACTCGGGAGGGGCGAGAGGAGAAACACTCGTCGCGAATGTTCACGGCCGTTTTGTCTGGTACGAACTCATGCCGACGGGTAGGCAGGCCGCAAAGAATTGTTACGCAAGGCTTGGGCAAGCAGGACATGCCCGGCATGAACTACATGATGTTCACGACCGGAGCGACGCCGATCGGCGGGCTAATAGACCTGCCGGACGACGCTAAGAAGATGAACACACCGCCCTGCTACGTCGGCTATGTCGGCGTGAACGATGTCGTGCGACGACCGAGCGCTTCAGCGCGCGCATAGATGATACCCAAAATCCGCGGCGACGTCATTCGGGAGGCGCAAGGCGTTCCGTCGGGCTCTGGCGTCAACGTTACTGTTCCCGCCCGGCAACTGGGCGATAGCCAATCACGCCGGAATCAGCATCAAAGAAATAATCGAAGCCGTTGAGCAGGTGCACGCCGGTGTTGACGTAGGTCGGCCGGTCGCCTTCGCCGACCAGAATCACGCGGCGGGGGGCGAGCGGGTTGTCCATGTCGCCGACGCCGAAGCTGTAGCCGGCCGTCGGCTTGGCGCCCGGCGTCGCAGGCGCGAGCATGATCGTAACCTTGGTGCCGGGCGGCAGGGTGTGGTCATTGCCCCGGGGGAGTGCGCGGCCTTCAACCTGATCCGGCGGCAAAGCGAGGAACATGGAGGTGAGGCCGGTATCTGGAAGTACGGTGCCGCAGGCGGGCGTCTGATCCGCAACGGCTATGCAGGCGGGCGCGCCCGACCAGTCGCCAGTCTCCGGGTTGCGCGTGAGATGGACGGTGGCAAAGCCGGTCGGCGCGCCTGCCGCCGGCACACCTATCTCGACGCCTTCGCGCGTGACGAGATAGCCGCGGTGCACAGCGGCCGCCCGGGGGCTCGCTAAGTTCAGAAACGGATTCTTGTCCACGGCACTGTCGGCCAGGGGGCCGGAGCGATTGCGGCGGCCAAACCCCACACCGATCATGGCGACGTGCCGCGGATCATCAAGCGGCGTGCAGTTACGGGCGGTCTCGGTACAGTCGACGCTGGTCACCGCCAAGACCGGCATGGGCCGCGTCGTGACGCTTGCCCCATTTGCGCCGGCAATCGTCACCGGCACAGTCACCCACACGCCCTGCATGATGCGCCCTGAGCTGCTGTAAGTGAGCTTCGCCGGTCCGTCCTGGGGAAGCTGATCGAACCCGGGTATGGCCGAGGCCGACACCACGACGCCGGTCGAGCCGGTATCCATCACCGCGGTCCGGTGGCGGCCGCCGAACGAGAGTGTCAGGTGAGGGGGCTCGCGCAGGTCGTCGCTTGCGGTCGGCGCGTTGAGATAACGCAGGAATGGCCCGACATGGTTTGCGGCGTCCGGGC
>JAFAXD010000071.1 GCA_019241285.1 Xanthobacteraceae bacterium
GATGGCGGCCATGGCGCAGCAGGACTGCGGACAGTGCGGCTACAATTGCCACGATTACTCCGAGGCGCTCTGGAGCAAGACGGAGGCGCGGCTCAATTTGTGTGTTCCGGGCGGTAAAGAAACCAACCGGATGCTCAAAAAACTCTACGAGGAGATGGACGCTGCGCCACCGGCAGCGCCCGCCACCATTGCAACTGCGGACGCATTGCCCACGGAGTCCGCGGATGGTCCATCACGCGATGCACCGGCGCTCGCAAGCTTCCGGTCGCGCACGCGCCTCAACAAGAAGGGTTCCGAGAAGGAGACCTGGCACATCGAGATCGATCTCGCCGGCAGCGGTATCGAGTATGTGGTCGGCGATTCCTTCGGTCTCTATGCGGCCAATGATCCGGGGCTGGCGGATGCGGTGATTCGCGCGATCGGCGCTGCTGCGGATTTCCCCGTGGCGGGGCGTACGCTGCGCGATGTGTTGATCAACGATGTGTCCCTCTCGCCCGCGCCGGACTCGTTGTTTCAGCTCATCTCCTACATCACCGGCGGCGAGCGGCGGCAGAAGGCGCGCGCTCTCGCCGAAGGCGACGATCCCGATGGTGATGCGGAGACGCTCGACGTGCTCGCCGGGCTCGAGAAGTTCAAGGGCATCCACCTCGATCCGGAAGCCTTGGTCGAAGTGCTTGAGCCGTTGCAGCCACGGCTCTACTCCATTTCCTCGTCACCCAAGAGCAATCCCGGTGCTGTTGCGCTCACCGTGGATGCGGTCCGCTATGCGATCAATGGGCGCAAACGCTTGGGTGTAGCCTCCACGTTCCTGGCCGAGCGCATCAAACCGGGCGACAAGATCAAAGCCTATGTGCAGAAGGCCCATGCTTTCGGTCTGCCCGCCGATCCGTCGACCCCGATCATCATGGTCGGTCCCGGCACCGGCATCGCGCCGTTCCGTGCCTTCCTGCACGAGCGCATGGCCATCAAGGCGCCCGGCCGCAACTGGCTGTTCTTCGGCCACCAGCGGCGTGACTGCGATTTCTTCTACGAGGACGAGCTCGACGGGCTCAAGTCCGCGGGCGTCCTGACCCGGCTCTCGCTTGCCTGGTCGCGCGATGGCAAGGAAAAATTCTACGTGCAGGATCGGATGCGCGAAGTCGGTCGCGACCTGTGGACGTGGCTCACCGAAGGCGCCCACGTCTATGTCTGCGGCGACGGCAAGCACATGGCCAAGGACGTGGAACGCACCTTGGTCGATATCGTGGCTCAACACGGCGCGCGTACGACCGACGAGGCGGTCGCCTTTGTGGCCGATCTCAAGCGCAAAGGCCGCTATCAGCAGGATGTGTACTGAGCGCCACCATGGCGGCCGCATTTGCCATATGCGCAAGCCCTGACCGCGCCCCCTGGGAGGCGAAGGTCTTGCTCGCCGAAATTGCGAGCACGGAATCTATTCACCGGATTATCGAGAGAATAGAGAAATACATTCTTTTATTTGCCGCGATATTGCGGGAAAACAAAATAAATTTCTATCTACTCCGATCCGCTTCCTCGATCGGAGCAGCGATTATGTCCGTTTCCAACTCCAACGCAGCCCATTGGGCCGGCGCCAGCCCGGGGTTGCACACCCACACTGCGCCACGCCTGAGCGAAGACTGGCTGTCCGTCATCATCGGCCTCTTCATCTTCGTCCTCGGGTTGGCGGTTCTCGCCAACGTCGACCTCATCGGCTGGAGCGTGACCACATCGGTGTGGAACAACATTGCGCTCGCGCTCGGCACCACCTCCAAAGCCTACGCCTCGCTCGGTGGGTTCGGCGCGCTGGTCGCGACCTATCTGGCGCTGCTGGTCGTGCTCGGTGCGGGCGCGCTTGCACTCGACACCGACGTGAAGAAGTTCGCGCTCGCCTTCACGGCGGTGTTCTGGATTGCCTATGCGAGTTGGATCGTTGGCAATTTTGCCAACTTCGCCGCCGCGACGCCAGCCGAGCAACAAAAGTTCGGCGTCAGCTGGTCGCTCCGGCTCACCAACGAGGGCGGCTATATCTTTGCGCTGATCGCCGGCCTGGTGATCGCCAATGCCTTTCCGCGCTTTGCCGACGCCATCAAGGATGCGGTGCGACCCGAGCTCTACATCAAGGTGGCGATCGTCATTCTGGGCGGCTTTTTTGCTGTCACCGCGGCAAGTAAGCTCAATCTCGCCAGTGCGCTGCTTCTGCGCGGGGTGGCCGCGATCATCGAGGCCTATCTGATCTACTGGGCGGTGGTCTACTTCGTCGCCCGCAAATGGTTCGGCTTCAACCGCGAATGGGCGGCGCCGCTCGCATCCGGCATCTCGATCTGCGGCGTGTCGGCGGCGATCGCCACCGGCGGTGCGATCCGGGCGCGGCCGGTCATCCCGGTGCTGGTGTCGTCGCTGGTGGTGATTTTCGCGGTCATCGAGGTGCTGATCCTGCCTTTCTTGGCGCAGACTTTCCTGTCCGGGGAACCGCTCGTCGCGGGTGCCTGGATGGGGCTCGCAGTCAAGACCGACGGCGCCGCCGTCGCGGCGGGCGGGATAACCGAGTCGCTGATCCTCGCCAAGTCGGCCGCGGCCGGCATCAAATATCAGCCTGGCTGGATCCTTGGCACAACGGCCACCATCAAGGTGTTCATCGACATCTTCATCGGTATTTGGGCCTTCGTGCTCGGCTGGATCTGGACCAACCACATCAACGTCACCCAGGATCGGGCCAAGGTCGGCGAGATCTGGGAACGGTTCCCGAAGTTCATCATCGGCTTCGTGATCACGTTCGCGGTCGGGCTCTACCTGGCGCTGGGGACACCTGCCGATATCGCCAGCAAGGTTCCGGCGGCGATCGGCGAAGCCAACACGTTCCGGGTGATCTTCTTCATCCTGACGTTCTTCTCAATCGGCGTTCTGTCCAACTTCAAGAAGCTTTGGCAGGAGGGCATCGGCAAGCTCGCAGCTGTTTATCTGGTCAGTCTGTTCGGGTTCGTGATCTGGGTCGGTTTGCTGATCTCATGGGTGTTCTTCGCCGGCATCAAACCGCCTTTGGCCAGCTAATTAGGAGTAACTGTCATGTCCCAGCCAAATATCCGCGACGAGTTGAGCAAGGCCCAGGTCGAGCCGCTGCTGCCGATCGAAAAGCAACTGATCGGCTGGAGTCTCGGGATTGGGGTCGTGTTGTTGATCGCGCTCACCATCGTCAACCACTACTTCCCGGTGACGCTCTAGGAGCTCCATGACCATCCACCAGGCGCCGACGATACGCACCACCTGTCCTTATTGCGGCGTGGGCTGTGGGTTGTTGGCGGCGCCTGATGGTCGCGGCGGAGCAATCGTCTCGGGCGATCCCGAGCACCCAGCAAATTTTGGCCTCGCCTGCTCGAAAGGCGCGGCGCTCGGCGAAACACTGGGTCTCGGTGGACGGCTGTTGCACCCCATGCTGCGTCAGCGTGACGGAACGCTGGCCCGCGTAGATTGGTCGAGTGCGCTCAATCGCATGGCCGATGAGTTCGATCGTATCATAGAACGCGACGGGCCCGAGGCGATCGCATTCTATCTCTCCGGGCAATTGCTGACAGAGGACTATTACGTCGCCAACAAGTTGATGAAGGGCTTTCTCGGCTCGGCCAATGTCGATACCAACTCGCGGCTCTGCATGTCGTCGACCGTCTCCGGCCATCGGCGCGCGTTTGGTTCCGACACGGTGCCGGGCAGCTATGAGGATCTCGATTCTGCCGATCTGATCGTGCTGGTCGGCTCCAATGCGGCCTGGTGCCACCCGGTGCTCTATCAGCGCATCATGGCCAGCAAGCGCACGCGCGGCGCCAAGCTCGTTGTCATTGATCCGCGCCGCACCGCGACGGCTGACGATGCCGACTTGGTGCTGCAGGTTCGCGGCGGAACCGATACAGCGCTGTTCTGCGGCTTGCTGGTCAGCCTCGCCGACAGTGGCGCGCTCGACCCGGCTTACATCGACGCGCACACGAATGGATTCGTTCAAGTGCTGGCGCGTGCCCGCGAGATTGCCGCGGACATTCCTGCGACGGCCGCGGCGACTGGGCTTGCCGAGGCTGAGGTGGCGCGCTTCTTCGATCTGTTCCGTACGACCGAAAAGGTCGTCACCGCGTTTTCGCAAGGCGTGAACCAGTCGGCGCAGGGCACCGACAAGGTCACCGCGATCATCAATTGCCATCTCGCAACCGGACGCATCGGCAAACCCGGCATGGGGCCGTTCTCGCTCACCGGTCAGCCCAATGCCATGGGTGGACGCGAGGTCGGCGGGCTCGCCAATCAGCTCGCGGCGCATATGTATTACGCGCCGGAGGAGATCGATCGCGTGCGTCGGTTCTGGAACGCTCCGCGCATGGTGACCCACGAGGGCCTGAAAGCCGTGGCCATGTTCGAGGCGATCGCGCAGGGCAAGATCAAGGCCCTCTGGGTGTTGGCGACCAATCCCGTCGTTTCGCTTCCGGATGCCGGAGCGGTGCGTGCTGCGCTGAGCAAGCTCGAACTGTTTGTTGTCTCTGACAATGTGCTCAACAACGACACCATCACGAGCGGCGCGCATGTGCTGCTGCCTGCGGCCGCGTGGGGCGAGAAGGACGGCACGGTTACCAATTCGGAGCGGCGCATTTCGCGCCAGCGCGCATTCATGCCGCTGCCGGGCGAGGCCCGCCCGGATTGGTGGATCGTAACACAAGTGGCGCAGCGACTGGGGTTCGACGCAGCGTTCCCATATTCGTCCGCGGCCGACATCTTCCGCGAGCACGCGGCGCTCTCTGCCTTCGAGAACAACGGGACGCGCGATTTCGACATCGGTGCGCTCGCCGCACTCGATGACCGCGCCTACGACGATTTGGCGCCGGTGCAATGGCCATGTCCGGCCAATGGCGCCACGCAGTCGCGGCTGTTCGCGCAGGGCGGTTTCTTCACGCCGGATCGTAAGGCTTGTTTCGTGGCGCCGGAGCCGCTCGCCGACGAGGTGCAGTCCGCATTTCCGTTCCGGCTCAACACCGGGCGCGTGCGTGACCAATGGCACACGATGACACGCACCGGCAGCAGTCCACGGCTTGCGACGCACCGCCCCGAGCCATTCCTCGAGATTCATCCCGCCGATGCGTCGCGCATCGGCCTTGTCGATGCCGGGTTCGCGCGCGTCGCAACTGCGTACGGATCGTGCGTGCTGCAGGTCCGGATCAACGATGGCCAGCAGGCTGGTACCTTATTCGCGCCGATCCACTGGAGCGATGCCAATTCATCGTCGGCGCGGGTCGGTGAGCTCGTGGCACCGCGGACCGATCCTTATTCCGGCCAGCCCGACGCCAAGGCGACTCATGCCGCTATCGCGCCGGTTGAATTTCGCATGCGCGGCTTCGCCCTTACCCGCCAGCCGATCGCGCTGCCGAAGGACACCTGGTGGGCACGCATCGCAGTTCAGGGGGGTGTCGGCTACCGATTTGCCACCAACCTCGGCCCGAGCGCCTGGCGAGATCACCTGGCCGGCGTGCTGCCGGGCGAGCTTGCTGAATATGTGGACGAGGCACGCGGCATCTTTCGCACCGCCGCGTTCATTGATGGTCGGCTCGATGGTTGCGTGTTCCTCGGCGCGTCCGAGCACGCCGCCAAAGCGGTCCCCGCCTGGGATGTCGTGAAGGCCTTGTTTGTGGCGGACACCATCGCCGAGCGGGAGCGCCAGACCTTGCTTTCGGGACGCAATGGTCTTCCCGACACCGGACCGCTGGTGTGTTGCTGCTTTGCCGTCGGCCTCGCCGAGATCGAAAGCGCGGTTGCATCAGGCGCGACCAGCGCGGAAAAAATCGGCAAGCTATTGCGGGCCGGGACCAACTGCGGCTCCTGCTTGCCGGAGCTCAGAAAAATCGTCAGCCGTGCCCATAGCGTCGAACACGTGTGATAGAGCTTGCGGATGAATTCATCGGACAATACCCGCCGTCCCACCGAAGCGCCGTCGCCGCGCATGGACGCGCTGGCGCGTCTGCCGGTGTTCTTTGCCCTCGATGGCAAGCGCGCGGTCGTCGCCGGCAGCGGCCCCGGGGCCGCCTGGAAGGTCGAACTGCTCTCAGCTGCCGGCGCCCGGGTCGATGTCTATGCCGGCGGCGCGGCGGAAGAATTCGCCGAGATCGCCGCACAGCCGCCGCGCGGGCCGGTTGAGCTGCACGAGCGCGGCTGGGCTGAAACGGATCTCGCCGGCGCGGCGATCGCGATCGGCGGCTTCGCGCACGACGAGGATGCGGCGCGCTTTGCGCAGGCCGCACGTGGCGCCGGCGTGCCGGTCAACGTGATCGACAAACCGCAATTCTGCGATTTCGCTTTCGGAGCGATCGTCAATCGCTCGCCGCTCGTCATTGGCATCTCGACCGACGGCGCCGCGCCCGTGTTTGGTCAGGCCATCAGGGCGAAGCTTGAGGCTCTGATCCCGCGCGGCTTTGCGGCCTGGGCTGAGGCGGCGCGGCGATGGCGCGCCGGCGTGAAGACCTCCGGCCTCTCCTTCGGGGCGCGCCGGCGCTTCTGGCATCTGTTCACGGCGCGTGCTTTGCGGAGCCCGCATCAGGTGCCGGCCGAGAGCGATCTCGCGGGCCTCCTCGCGCTCACGCGAACGCAAGCCGCGGCGGCCGAGGCTGGGTCGGTAACCTTGGTCGGCGCCGGCCCCGGCGATCCAGAACTGCTGACGCTGAAAGCGGTGCGGGCGCTGCAATCCGCAGACGTCATTCTGTTTGACGCGCTGGTCGATCGCGACGTGTTGGACTTCGCGCGACGCGAAGCCAAGAAGATGCTGGTCGGCAAAACCGGCTACGGTCCCTCCTGCAAGCAGGACGACATCAACGCGCTCATGGTCTCGCTCGCCAAGAGCGGCCGCCGCGTCGTGCGGCTCAAGGGCGGCGACCCGCTGATCTTCAGCCGTGCCGGCGAGGAGATCGCGGCTTGCCGCGCCGCCGGCATCGCGGTCGAGGTCGTGCCCGGCATCACCGCCGCGCAGGGCGCAGCCGCCAGCCTCGGCGTGTCGCTGACCCACCGCTCGCACGCGCGCCGACTTCAGTACATCACCGGCCATGATCGGGAGGGCAAGCTGCCCGCCGACATCGACTGGTCGAGCGTCGCTGATCCATCGGCCACCACCATTGTCTACATGCCGAAGAAGACACTGGGCGAGCTCACGTCGCGCGCCATCGCGCAGGGCCTCGACCCGTCGACGCCCGCGATTGCCGTGGCCTCCGCGACCCGCTCGACGGAGACAGCGGTCGCAGCGCCGGTAGGGGAGATCGCGGATCGGCTTGGCGAGGCCGATATCAAAGGTCCAGTGCTGGTGCTGATCGGTCGTGCGTTGGAAAGCGCGGTGGCGGTGGTGGATGAGACGGCACAACAGAATGCGGCGACGAACTAGTGTTTGAGCGACGCCCATCGGTTCGTCATGCGCGGGCTTGACCCGCGCATCTCGCTTACTCGAAGCGCCGAGCCCTCCTAATCGAGATTGCCGGGACAAGCCCGGCAATGACGAACGTTGGATTTAACTCATCGCATCCTTGAGCAACTCCACTGCGGCGATGTGGTCGCTCACGATGACGTCCACTGGGTTCGCGATCTTGCCGTCGTGCTCGCTCAGGAGCCGGCCGGGGCGCTCCGGGGCGCGGCCCCAGCCGCAGGGCGCGCCGAGGCCGAAGTCATGTAGATATTTGCGCATCGTGTTGATCTGGGCCTGCAGGCCGCCGGCGCCGTGCAGATGATGGATCGCCCCCATGTAGATGCGCGCGCCATCGGGCTTCAGGTTTTCCAGTGGCGCGAAGAACGCGTCGTCTGCTGAGCCGAGCGTCGGAATGTGCAGGAAATCGACACGGCGGCCGGACGCCGCGACCGCGGCGTTGAGCAACAACACGGCGCCTTCGATGGTTGGCGGCTGGCGCGACGGCCATCCGCTCAGCGTTCCGAAACAGGCATGATGGCCAAGCGCGACATCGCTCGGAACCGGAATATCGGCGAGCGGTGCCATGACGCGCTCGGCCTCGCGCCGCGCCGCCTCAGCACCTTCCTCCGCGAGCTTGACCTCGACCAGCCGCTGCTCGATGGCGAGATCCCATTGGATGGCCAGATCCTCCGGCGGGATCAGGTCGACCATCTTATCGACCTCGGCGCGGAAGGCCTCGGTGACCCCCGGGATCACGCGCGCGTCGTCGCCTGGCTCCGGGAAGAAATAAGTGACCGCGCTAAAGCTCAGCGGTAGGCAGACCTGGAACCGCACGTGTTCCGGGATCGCACCTTCCTTCTTCAGGTAGCGGAAGATTGCATATGAATTCACGGCATCGCGGGTGAATCCCAAGCGCCATCCGGGGTCGCCGAACCGGACCTTGTTGATGCCCGGTTTGACGCGGAATGCGAACTCGTCATGGCGCCCGCGCGGCTTCCACCACTCGACCCCATTCTCGTCAGGCGCCGGTCGTTTGATGGTCTCGATCTCGGGATGTCCGTTGTACACCCGATAGGCAATGCCATCGACCCAGTAGCTGCGCAATCCGACTTCGCCGTCGGGCATGTAGTCGAGCCACTCCCCGAGCGGCGTTCCAACCTGTCGAAACGCCTGCTCGGCGGTCTCGACCGGAATGCTCCCGACCAACAACAAGTCCCCAGCCATGTATTTCCTCCCCCGCTGTTTGATTTTGATTTTCGGCCGACGCGGAGACGCGTCTAGGTAAACCCCTTGCCTTCGGCTGCGAGCTTCGTCAGCAGCGGCGCCGGCTCGTGACGGGAGTCGCCAGCCTGAGCCGCGAATTGTTTGAGCCGGTCGCTGACATAGTTGAGCCCAAGCGTGTTCGCGTAGTGCATCGGTCCACCGCGCCAGCTGGGAAAGCCGTAGCCATAGACCCAGATGACGTCGATATCGCCCGCGCGTTGCGCAATGCCCTCGTCGAGGATGCGCGCCCCCTCGTTGACCATGGGAAACAGCAACCGCTCGACAAGGTCCTTCGGTTCGAATGGGTGGCGCTCGACCTCGAGCTTCTTGGCGGTCGCAACAATCAGCGCGTCCACCTCCGGATCGGGGCGTGGCGTGCGTGAGCCGGGCTCATAGAGATAGAACCCGCGCCCGGTCTTCTGCCCGAAGCGCCCCATCTCGCACAGCTGGTCCGCGATTGGGGCGGAAAACCCCTCCGCCTTGCGCATGCGCCAGCCGATGTCGAGTCCGGCGAGATCGCTGACCGCGAGCGGCCCCATGGCGAAACCGAAGCCCGTCATGGCGGCATCGATCTCGCGCGGCAATGCACCTTCGAGCAGGATCCGCTCAGTCTCCACGGAACGGATCCGGTGCATGCGGTTGCCGACAAAGCCGTGACAGACCCCCACCACGACTGGCGCCTTGCCGATCTTGCGCCCGATCCTCACTGCGGTTGCAAGCGCCTGCGGTGAGGTCTTTGTGCCGCGCACCACTTCCAGAAGCCGCATCACGTTCGCCGGGCTGAAGAAGTGCATACCCACGACGGCGTCTGGGCGCCCGGTCGTGGCCGCGATTGCATTCACATCGAGATACGAGGTGTTGGTCGCGAGCACTGCGCCCGGTTTCGCCAGCCGGTCGAGCGCCGAGAACACCTCATGTTTGATGCCCATGTCCTCGAACACCGCCTCGACGATAATGTCGGCATCGGCGACGGCCGTAAGGTCGGTCGCCGGATGGATCAAGCCGAGCCGGCGCGCAATGTCCTCTTTGGCAAGCCCGCCACGCGCGGCGGAGGCCTGATAATTCTTTTCCATGGTGGCGAGCCCGCGCGCGAGCGCCTCCTGCGCGTTCTCGATGATGGTCACCGGAATGCCGGCGTTGGCAAAGCACATCGCAATGCCGCTGCCCATGGTGCCGGCGCCGATCACCGCGGCACGTTTGACGTCAGGGGGCTTGACCTCACGCAAATCGGGCACTTTCGCAGCTTCGCGTTCGGCGAAGAAAATGTGCCTCTGCGCCCGCGATTCTTCGCTCTCGACGAGCTCCAGGAAGCTCGCGCGCTCGCGCTCCAGCGCGGCTTGGACCGGCAACGCGACGGCGTCGCGCAGTGACTGCAGGGCTCGCGCGGGCGCGACCGGGCCGCCTAACCGCCGCGACGCTTTGGCGGCGAGCGCCTCGAATTGGCTTGGATTACGCTTGAGGGCCGCGAGCTTCTCGTCGCGATCGCGCGCCAGTGTCAGCGGGCGCTTCTCGGCCACCGCCCGGCGGGCGAAAGCGACTGCCGCCGCAGTGATATCGCCATCGGCAACTTCGTCCACGATCCCGCTCGCCAGCGCATCCTTGGCATCGATCGGATCGCCGGAGAGGATCATCGCCAGTGCCTTTTCCATCCCAGCCAGCCGCGGCAGCCGCTGGGTACCGCCAGCGCCGGGCATCAAGCCAAGCTTGATCTCCGGCAACGCGACGCGTGTGCCCGGTGCTGCGACGCGGAAGTGACAACCGAGCGCCACCTCGAACCCGCCGCCCATGGGCGTGCCGAACAACGCCGCCACCACGGGTTTGCCCATCTGCTCGATCGCCGCGATGACGTCGATCGTGGTGGGTCGCTGCGGCGGCTGGCCGAACTCGGAAATATCGGCCCCGGCAATGAATGTGCGCCCGGCGCAGGTCAGCACCAATGCCTCAATCGCGGCGTTGTGGCGCGCCCCTTCCAGGATGGACACCAGCGCGGCGCGCAGCGCGTTGTTGAGCGCATTCACCGGTGGGTTGTCGATCCGGATAACACCGATATGGCCGTCAAGTTCGAGGCTGGCGAGGGACACGGGCAACTCCTCATCAAATTGCGCCGCACTGTAGAGCGCAGCGCCACTGGTTCAACCCCTGTCACGCCGTTGACACGCCCCCGCAACGCCTGGATGGTTGAGGTAGCGACGTAGCAAAAACAGTCGCGCGGGGCGCCATCGTAGCTAGCGAGATGCGGGTGAAACGCCACGAAAAATTTGCGCTCGCAGCCCTGGCCACCGCGCTCCCGCTCGCTGTGGCGGCCTGGGCGCAGACGACTCCCGGGGCAGGGCTCGAGGGCAGTCCGGGCGCGCGTCTCTACGCCCGTTATTGCGCGGCCTGCCATGGCCGCGATGCGCGCGGAACCGTCATTGGTTTTCCGCTTGTGGCGCGTCCCTCGGGGCCGGTGACCCAGGAGATCGTGCTCGAGTCATTGCGGACGCCGTTGCAGATGATGCCGAGCTTTCCGCGCGATGTGATCAGCGATGATGACGCTGCATTGATCACCTACTATCTCACGACCCTTGATCATCAGGTCAGCGGCGCGCCGGTGCCGTCGCCGCCGGACGTCTCGGGTCTGCGTCCGATTCCGCCGCTGTCGCCCCCGCCCGCGGTGCCTCCTGCTGATCCGGCGAGTTATGAGATGAAGGAGTTTGACACGGGCTCCTGCGGAGCCGGGCACGACATCGCAGTCGCGCCCGACGGTCGGGTCTGGTTCGCGGGGAGTGAGCGCAACAGCATTGGGATGTTTGATCCGCGCGCGGATGGAATTCGTTGCTGGCAGGTGCCGACCCGCAACGCGCGCCCGCAGGGCTTGCGCGTCGATCGCGACGGCATGGTTTGGGTGACGCTGACCGGCCTGCCGGACAACAAGATCGCAATGTTTGATCCGCGCACCGAGCTGTTCAGCGAGTTTATGTTGCCGCATCGCCCGCAGCCACTGGTGTTCCCGGAGCGGCTGACCTTCGATGCGGAGCGCGATCCGATTTTTTCACTTGGCTACGGTGATGGAGCAGGACGCATCGATCGCAAGACCGGCCACTTCGATTACTTCCCGGTGCCGGCCTTTCGGGCGCGGCCCGATGGCATCGAGGTCGCGCGCAACGGCCATATTTGGATGACTGAGTCGATTGCCAACAAACTGGTCGAGATTGATCCGAAGACCGGCAAGGCGACTGAGTTCACCCATCCATTAGCGACCGATGATCCAGGTCTCGGTGCGATGGGTCTCGACTCCCGTGGTAATGTCTGGTTTGCCGAGCACGAGTTCGGCAGCCTTGGCATGTTTGAGCCGCGCACAAGGCGCTGGCGCAGCTGGCGTGCGCCGGCAAACGGCGGGAATCCGCACGGCGTACGCGCAATCGCCGTCGATCATCGGGATACAGTGTGGTTCACGCATGCGGGTGGAAACTACATCGGCCGCTTTGATCCGCACACGGAGAGCTTTGCTGTTTATCCTTTTCCCAGTGCTGACACCGATTGCCGCGATATCGATTTTGGCAGGGATGGCGCGGTCTGGTGTGTGAGCACGCGCAGCCCCAAGCTGATCAGGTTGATGCTGAAGGGCGCCTAATAAGCCTTATAGCCTTGAGCTATATGACGGCCGTGTCGTTAGGCTCCGCATCAGCGAACAATCTGACGCAAGCCGTTCCGGATTTCCGGTTTGAACCGGGGCGGTAGACGTGCCAAAAACGCGCGTGCAGAACAGCATGTCAGCTATCGATCTCCTGCTCGGCGGCGATCCCGCGCTATACGCGATCGTGCGGCTGTCGCTGATCGTCAGTCTCGCCGCTACTGCGCTCGCAGCAATCGTCGCGCTGCCGTTCGGGGCCATGCTCGGGCTGACGCGCTTCCCCGGCCGCGCCGGGGTGATTGTCGTGCTGAATGCCTGTATGGGGCTGCCGCCAGTCGTCGTCGGCCTTGCAATCTATCTGCTCCTCTCGCGCTCCGGCCCGTTGGGTTTCCTCGGGATCCTGTTCACGCCGCAGGCCATGATTCTGGCCCAGGCACTGCTGGTGTTTCCGATCATCGCCGCGCTGACCCGGCAGACCGTGGAGGATGTCTGGAGCGAATACCGCGACGAGCTCATGGCGTTGCGGGTGGCGCCTTTCAGGCGCGTTGCAACCCTGCTTTGGGACGCGCGTTTCAGCTTGATAACCGCGCTGCTGGCCGGGTTTGGCCGTGCCGCCGCGGAAGTCGGCACGGTGATTATTGTTGGCGGCAACATCGATGGTTTCACCCGCGTTATGACCACCGCCATCGCGCTCGAAACGTCCAAAGGCGACCTGCCGTTGGCATTGGGTTTGGGCCTTGTTCTGATCGGCCTGATCATCATGATCAACGCATTGGCTTGGGGCGTGCGCCGCTTTGGCGAAGCGCGGGCGGGCTGACGATGCGCGCCCCGCCGAGCGATCTCCCCATCGTGTTCGACCAGGTTTCGCTGCAGGCGGGCGAGGTAGCCATATTGCGTGGCGTATCGATGGTACTGCGGCCTGGAGCGCCGACGGCGCTGATTGGTCCAAACGGTGCCGGCAAGACGACACTGATCCGCCTCGCGGCAAGCTTGATGGTCCCGACCTCCGGCCGTGTGACGTGGGGCGGAAAACCCGGAACGGATGGCGCGCGCTTTGCCGTTGTGTTTCAACGTCCGGTCATGCTGCGACGCTCGGCGGCGGCCAACGTGGCCTATGCGTTGCCGCGCTGCCCTGCGGGCGAGCGCCGCTTGCGCACGAATGAGCTTCTGTTGCAGGTCGGCCTTGCGCATCTGGCGCAGCGTCCGGCGCGCCGTCTGTCCGGGGGCGAACAGCAGCGCCTCGCTTTGGCGCGCGCGCTCGCGCGCGAACCCGAGGTGTTATTTCTTGATGAGCCAACCGCAAGTCTCGATCCTGCATCGACCAAAACCGTCGAGGACGTCATCCGCACAGCAGCGGCCTCCGGCACCAAGATTGTGATCGCGACCCAGAATCTCGGCCAGGCGCGACGGCTTGCGGCAGATGTCTCGTTCATGTTGCGCGGCCGCGTGCACGAAGTTGGCGCAGCGGAGCAATTCTTTCATGCGCCGCAGACCGCCGAGGCGGCCGCGTTCCTCAACGGCGACCTCGTCGTTTGATCAAACGGAGACACCCGATGTTTACGCGCCGCGCCTGCATCGTCGCATTCCTATTTGCTGCTCTGTTGTTCGGTGCGCCCGCTATGGCCCAGGACAATGCGGGTAACAAATCAATCGTGGTTGCATCAACAACCTCGACCCAGGATTCCGGCTTGTTCGGCTATATCCTGCCGATCTTCAAGGCCAAGACTGGCATCGACGTGAAGGTGATTGCGCAGGGCACGGGTCAAGCGCTCGATACAGGCCGGCGCGGCGATGCCGATGTGGTGTTCGTCCATGCCAAGCCAGCCGAGGAGCAATTCATTGCCGAAGGGGCGGGTGTGAGGCGCTATCCGGTCATGTACAACGATTTCGTGCTGATCGGACCGAAGAGCGATCCGGCCGGCATTGCTGGGACCAAAGACATCGTCGCTGCCCTCGAGGCGATCCAGGCGAAGGGTGCGCCCTTCGTATCGCGCGGCGATCGCTCCGGCACTCATCAGGCCGAGCTCGCCCTGTGGAAGGCCGGGGGAATCGACATCGCAGAGGAAAAGGGGCCGTGGTATCGCGACATCGGCCAGGGCATGGGAGCCGCGCTCAACACCGCCTCGGCGATGAATGCCTATGTGCTCTCCGACCGTGGCACATGGATTTCTTTCAAAAACCGGGGTGACCTGACGATTGCGGTCGAGGGTGATAATCGGCTGTTCAATCAGTACGGCGTCATTCTGGTCAATCCGCAAAAACACCCGCACGTGAAGCAGGCCCTGGGTCAGGCTTTCATCGATTGGCTGATCTCGCCCGACGGGCAGAAAACGATTGCCAATTACAAGATCGACGGCCAGCAGTTGTTCTTCCCCAACGCAACGGTGCCGGGCGCATAGTGCTTGGACGGGTCATTCCATGAAACAATGGTTGGTGGTTGCGGCGCTTCTCATGACTGCACCAGCGCAGTCCGCTGACATGGTTCATCTCTATTCCGCCGGCAGCCTGCGCGATGCGCTGGATGAAACTCGCGCCGCCTTCACGCAGGCGACCGGAATCGCCGTCGAGGCCAAATACGGTCCCTCCGGCCTGCTCAAGGACGAGATTGCCGGAGGTGCGGAGGCCGACGTTTTTGCCTCAGCAAACATGGATCACCCGCAAGCCTTGGCGCGCGCCGGCAAGGGCGGGCCGGTTGTTCTGTTTGCGCGCAATCGCCTGTGCGCGCTGGTGCGGCCGGGGCTCGCCGTCGATCAGACAACATTGCTTGATCGCATGCTCGATCCCACGATCAAGCTCGGCACCTCGACGCCAAAATCCGATCCCTCCGGTGATTATGCCTGGGAGGTTTTTCGCAAGGCGGATGCGCTGCGCCCCGGCGCTTTCGCTGCGCTCTCCACCAAGGCGCTGCAACTCATGGGCGGACCGAACTCACCGCCTTCCCCCGCTGGTCGCGGGCTCTACGGGGCGCTTGTTGCCGACGGCAAGGCCGACATATTGCTCGTCTACTGCACCGGTGCGCATGCGGCCCAGCGCGAGAACCCGGATCAACATATCGTCGAGTTTCCGGAGGCACTCGCGGTCGGGGCCGATTATGGGCTCACCGTGATGCTCAACGCGCCGCCGGCCGCGTACCGGTTGGCCATGTTCATCCTGTCCGACGGACAGCGGATTTTCGCAAATCAGGGCTTCGTCGCGCCAAACCTTCCATCTTCGGCTGCGGGGCGCTAAGCGGTTCTGGGTTGTTTTGACGAAAAACCTATCAATTCGTCGTGCGCGGGCTTGACCCGCGCATCCCACGTAGGAACACGCTGTGCTCTCCTAAGCGAGATCGTCGCGACAAGCCCGGAGAGGTCGAATGAGTAATACATGACTCGCCGCGCTCTGCCAGGCTTCACCATCGCGCTTGCCGTGCTTGTCGCCGGTTTGCTGCTCGCTTTCATGCTGGGTCGCTATCCCATCAGCTTGAGCGAGATCATTGACGTCCTTGCGGCAAAACTGACCGGCGGTGAGCCGCACGTATCGGCAGCGGTCGAGACCGTGATCTTGAACGTCCGCGGACCACGCGTGCTTGCGGCGGCACTTGTTGGCGCGGCGCTGGCCGTTGCCGGTACTGCGTTTCAGGGGCTGTTCCGCAATCCGCTGGTCTCGCCCGATATCCTTGGTGCATCGTCGGGTGCCGCACTCGGCGCCGTGGTCGGCATCTATTTCTCGCTCGGTGTGCTCGGCGTCGAATGCCTCGCCTTCGCCGGCGGGCTTGTGGCCGTGGCCGCCGTTTACCTGATTGGCACACTTGTGCCGGCGCGCGACCCGATCCTGTTGCTGGTTCTGGCCGGCGTCGTGATTGGTGCGCTGCTCGGCGCCGGTGTCGGGCTCGTGAAATACTTGGCCGATCCGTACAACCAACTGCCAGCGATGACGTTTTGGCTGCTCGGCAGTCTCGCCTCGACCAACGGAACGGATCTCATATCACTGTTTATTCCCGTGGCGGTCGGCAGCCTGGCGCTGTTCGTTCTGCGCTGGCGCATGAATGTGATGTCCCTGCCCGAGGAGGAGGCGCGCGCACTGGGCGTGCCGACCGCGCCGCTGCGCATCGCGATCATCGCTGCCGCGACCCTGGTGACCTCGGCAAGCGTTGCGGCTTCCGGCATCATCGGCTGGGTCGGGCTGATCGTGCCGCATCTCGCCCGCGCCCTCGTGGGCCCGGACTTCGCACGGCTCGTGCCGGCGGCAGCGATCCTCGGCGGCGGATATTTGTTGTTGATCGACACGATTGCGCGCACCGCCGCCAGCATTGAAATTCCACTCGGCATACTGACGGCCTTCATCGGCACGCCGTTCTTCATCTGGCTCCTCGCCGACGTGCAGCGGACCTGGTCATGACGCTCGAGGGCCGCGCCCTGGCGATCGGTTACCGCGATCGGCTGGTCGGGGAGGGGCTCGACGTCGGCTTGGCCGAAGGCGAAGTCCTGGCGCTGCTCGGCCCGAATGGCGGCGGTAAAACCACGTTGCTCAAGACATTGCTTGGGCTGCTGCCGCCGCGCGCCGGCGAGGTGCGTTTTGGCGGGCGCTCGCTTGCATCGCGCTCGATCCGAGAACGCGCACGGCTCCTGGCCTATGTGCCACAGTCGCATGTGGCGACGTTCGCGTTTCCGGTCGAGACCGTTGTGCTGATGGGGCGTACCGCGCACGGTGGTTTGTTCAGCCGACCGAGTGCCAAGGATCGCGACGTCGCCGTGTGGGCACTGGAGCGCTTCGGTATCGCGCATCTCGCGGAACGCCCCTACACCATGATCTCCGGCGGCGAGCGCCAGCTCGTGTTGCTGGCGCGCGCGCTCGCCCAGGAGCCGCGCTTCATTGTGCTCGATGAACCGACCGCCAGTCTCGATTTCGGCAACCAGGGCAAGGTGATGCGCGAGATCCGCGCCCTCGCGACCTCAGGGCACGGGGTCTTGTTCACCACGCACGATCCCAACCAGGCCCTGCGGCTTGCCGATCGCGCCTTTCTGCTGCGCGCCGGCACTCGCGTCACCGACGGACCGGTGAGCACGGTGTTGACGCAGCAGAATTTGGAGGCTCTTTACGGCGCGCCGGTGCAAGTTCTGAGCGACAGTCGCAATGGACACACGGCATTTCTGCCCGGGTGAGGTTTTGCTTAATCCTCCGGCGGCCCGCCCTGCCAGCGGCGCACGACTTTGGTCTCGATGGCAAAGAAATCCAGCAGCCGGCCGACCGTGTGATTGATGATGTCATCGACGGTCTTCGGCTTGGCGTAGAAGGCCGGCACGATCGGAGCGACCACCGCGCCGATATCGGCGAGCGTCGTCATCGTGCGCAGATGGCCGCCATGCAGAGGGGTCTCGCGCAAGGCCAATACCAGGCGACGTTTCTCCTTCAGCACCACGTCGGCTGCGCGCGACACCAGAGAGCTGGTCACGCCGGTTGCGATCTCGCTCATGGTGCGGATCGAGCAGGGCACGATCACCATGCCCATAGTGGGAAACGAGCCGGATGAGATCGCCGCGCCGATGTCGGTTGCCGGATGGTTGACCGAGGCCAGCGCCTTTACCTCCTTGGGTTTGAACTCCGTCTCATAAGCAAGCGTCAGCTCCGCCGATTTGCTCATCACCAGATGTGTCTCGACATCCGTGTCGCGAAGCAATTCCAGCATGCGGACGCCATAAATCACCCCAGACGCGCCCGAGATGCCGACCACCAGCCGGCGCGGCTCAGTGGCCATCCGTGACCTCGCGCAGCCCGGCCACCAATGTATCGATGGCGCTGGCAGGAAAGTTCTTCCCGAGCACGTGTTGGAAGGCCTCGAGGCTCTGCAGTACCGCGGTTTCCGACGAGCTGGCGCGGCGCGGTGTCAACGTCGCTGTCATCGCCGCCATCGCATTGAGCTGCGCCTGCTCGCCCTCGAGCTCCACCGCCTGCACCTTCTTGCGGAAGGCGGCCGCGGTGTCGGCGGAGACCAGCGGCGCATTTTCCTTCAGCAGGCGGCGCACGGCACGGATTGGCACCACCACGTTGCGCTGCCAGGCATGCGAGGCCTCGCTCACGCGCTGGACGTCATCGGCCCCCAGCGAGCGCCGTTGCGCTGCCACCCAGACCAGGAACAGCAGCATATTGACGTCGATCCCATAGCTGTCCTGCAGCCCGACGAGCGCCTCCGATACGCCCTTGCGGCCATAATAGTTCAGAACGAAATCCCAGATCGACGTGTTTGCGGATGCTTCGGCCATGATCCTGCTGGACCTCCCCCTGTTCGGGGCGCAATTAAGCATATAAAAGGCCCGGCGACACCGGCTTTAATGCGTGGGAGACTTAACCATGGCGCAAACCATCACCAAACTGCGCGCTGTTCTCGGCAATTATCCGCACACCGCCAAGATCAAGAGCGGCGAGTTCAAGGCCGATGGCGTCGAGCTCGAGTTTGAGGAGATCAAGCCGGTCAATCGCGCCTTCAAGCCGATGGCGCAGGATCAGAAATTCGACGTCAGCGAAATGGCGATCGTCACCTACCTGTTGGCGCGCGCCTATAACAAGCCGATCGTGCTGTTGCCGGCCGTGATGTTCGGCCGCTTTCAACACAATACGCTCGTCTACAGCGCCGAGCACGGCAAGATCGGATTGCACGACCTGCCCGGGAAGCGTCTCGCCGTGCGCTCCTACACACAAACAACCGGGGTGTGGCTCCGCGGCATTATCGAGAATGACTACGGGGTTGATCTCAACAAGGCGCACTGGACCGTGCAGGAAGGCGCGCATGTCGCGGAATACAAGGATCCGCCGGAGCTCAACCGTGTCTCCATGGAGCACGATCTGCTCAAGATGATGCTCGCGCGCGAGATCGATGCGGTGATCTACGGCGCTGATTTGCCGGATGATCCGCGCCTCAAGACGGTGATCGAGAACCCCAAGGAAGAGGCCGCCAAATGGTTCAAGAAACACGCGGTGGTGCCCATTAATCACATGGTGGTGGTGAAGAAATCGCTGGTCGAGCAGCAGCCCGAGGGGGTGCGCCAGGTCTATGAGCTGCTGCGCCGGGGCAAGACTTCGACCATGCCGTCATCCGACCCGATCGAAACGTCGCCGTTCGGGATCGAGGCGACGCGCCCTGGGCTTGAGCTGATCATCGAGTACGCGCATCAGCAGAAAATCATCCCGCGCCGTTATTCTGTGGATGAGATCTATGAGGATGCAGCAAGGATCATCGGGGCGTAGCCCGTTTTCTCTGTGGGTGCGGTATGCGTCTCCCTCCCCCCGCGAGCGTAGCGAGTGGTGGGCAGGGTTGGGGTGGGGGGCTCTTTGATTAGTTGATCGCGCCATGTGGCTGCGGCCGTTGCCCCCACCCCCGACCCCTCCCCGCGCGCTTCGCGCGGGGGAGGGGAGACGGGACCCGAAAGCCCCCGGACACCCTTGCACCGGGCCGGTAAATCGCTATATTCCGGCTATCCGTAAGGATACCTCATAACGGTCGGATGGTCCGATCGGGTCTTATGAGAGTGGGCCCCGCCCGGGACCCGCTCTTTTTTGTTACCCGCGCCTTAGCGGCGGAGACCGGGCACGAATTCGCAACCGCATGGCAGATGTATCGCGCGACGAGATCCCCAGTGAACCGCGGCTCGTGACCGAGACCGGGCTGTCGGCCCGCGTCGCGACGCTTGCGGCGCCGGTGCTGGAAGATCTCGGTTTGCGCCTGGTGCGCGTGCGTGTCTCCGGCTCGGCCGGTAGCTGCACCGTGCAGATTATGGCCGAACAGCCGGACGGTTCGATGTCGATTGAGAATTGCGAGGCGGCCTCGCGCGCGCTTTCCCCGGTGCTCGATGCGGCCGATCCGGTCGAGAGTGGCTATCGGTTGGAGATCTCGTCCCCCGGCATCGATCGCCCGCTGGTGCGGCGCTCCGATTTCGAGCGCTATGCCGGCCATGTGATGAAGGTCGAATTGGCAATGCCGCGTGATGGCCGCAAACGCTTTCGCGGCATCCTCATGGGCGCTGACGGTGACGCGGCGCGCATCAGGAGCGAGGACACAGGCGAGGAAACGCTGCTGCCGATCGATGAGATAAGCGAGGCGCGCCTCGTCCTTACCGACGCGCTGATCGCGGAATCGTTGCGTCGCGGCAAGGCGGCCGCGCGCAGCACCGAAGCAGATAACAACCAGGACGCGGGCACAGAGCCCGACAACGGACAAGGACACGAACACGCCGCCCCCGCAACGAACGGACCGGCGGCGCGGCAGAAGAGCAAAGGAGATCGACGATGGCGGTAAGCGCCAACAAACTCGAATTGCTGCAGATCGCCGACGCGGTTGCGCGCGAGAAGGCAATCGATCGTGGCATCGTCATCGCCGCCATGGAGGACGCAATCGCCAAGGCGGCCAAATCCCGCTACGGCGCCGAGACGGAAGTGCGCGCCGAGCTCAATCCCAAAAGCGGCGAGTTGCGCCTGTTTCGGCACTTGCTGGTCGTGGAGCAGGTGGAGAACCCGGCAACCCAGATCACGCTGGAAGAGGCGCGCCGGCACAATCCCGCCGCCCAAGTCGGTGACACCATCGCGGACACGCTGCCGCCGCTCGAATACGGGCGCATCGCCGCCCAATCGGCCAAGCAGGTGATCGTGCAGAAGGTGCGTGAGGCCGAGCGCGATCGCCAGTATCAGGAATTCAAGGACCGCATCGGCGACATCGTCAACGGCATCGTCAAGCGCGTGGAGTATGGCAACGTCGTCGTCGATCTCGGCCGCGGTGAAGCCATCATCCGCCGCGACGAGATGCTGCCGCGCGAAACGCTGCGCAATGGTGATCGCGTGCGCGCCTATATCTATGACGTGCGGCGTGAGGCGCGTGGCCCGCAGATCTTTCTGTCGCGCACACACCCGCAATTCATGGCCAAGCTGTTTGCCCAGGAAGTGCCGGAGATCTACGACGGCATCGTCGAGGTGAAAGCGGTTGCGCGCGATCCTGGCTCGCGCGCCAAGATCGCGGTAATCTCCCGCGACTCCTCGGTTGATCCGGTCGGCGCCTGCGTCGGCATGCGGGGCTCGCGCGTGCAGGCGGTGGTGAACGAGCTGCAGGGCGAGAAGATCGACATCATTCCGTGGTCGCAGGATATTGCCACGTTCGTGGTGAATGCGCTTGCTCCCGCCGAGGTCGCCAAGGTGGTGCTCGATGAGGACAGGGAGCGCATCTCGGTCGTGGTGCCGGACCAGCAACTTTCACTCGCGATCGGCCGGCGTGGCCAGAACGTGCGGCTTGCATCCCAGCTCACGGGTTGGGACATCGACATTCTGACGGAACAGGAAGAGTCGGAGCGCCGTCAGGCCGAGTTCGAGAAACGCACCCGGATGTTCATCGAGGCGCTCAATCTGGATGAGGTGGTCGGTCAGTTGCTGGCCTCGGAAGGTTTTACGTCCGTGCGCGAGCTCGCTTATGTGGACGAAAAGGAACTGGGTTCGATCGAGGGCTTTGACGAGGAAACCGCGCGCGAGCTGCAGGAGCGGGCGCGCGAGTACCTGGCCCAGGTCGAGGCTCAGCTTGACGCACGCCGCGCTGAGCTTGGTGTTGACGAGGCTCTGCGGGAGATCCCGGAAATGACCACCGAGATGCTCGTTGCGCTCGGTGAGAACGACATCAAGTCCATCGAAGATCTGGCGGGCTGTGCCACCGACGACCTCGCCGGCTGGAGCGAGCGAAAGGATAACGAGACCGTGCACCACGCTGGCGCCCTCGACGGCTTCGACCTGACGCGCCCCGAGTGCGAAGCGATGATCATGCAGGCCCGACTCAAGGCCGGATGGATCACCGAGGCAGACCTCGCGCCTCCCGCCGAGGAAGCGCCGGCCGAGCCGGCGACGGCGGAGTAATCGGATCAAGTCTGCAGAGCCCTTGAACCCCATGCTGGCTATCGCCGAACCCATGGAAACTCGCGATACCGGGCCAAAAGCGCCCGGAGCGGAGCGATTTTGCGTGGTCGCACGGGCGGTTCGGCCAACAGACGAGATGCTGCGGTTTGTCGCCGGACCTGACGGCACCGTGGTACCGGACATCAAGCGCAAGCTTCCCGGCCGCGGCGTGTGGGTGACCGGGACCCGCGAGGCTGTCACCGAGGCGGTCAGGCGCGGTGTCCTCCCACGCGGGCTCAAGGCCAACGTCAGAGCGCCGGCAGAATTACCGGAACTCGTCGACCGCTTGCTCGAACGCGCCGCACTCGACGCGCTCGCCATGGCCCATAAGGCTGGTCGCATCGTTGCGGGCTTTCAGCGTGTCGAGTCGGCGATTGCGGCGGGCGGCCTTGCCGCCCTGATCCACGCGGCGGACGCCGCTCCGGACGGGGTCCGCAAGCTAGGGGGGCGCGATGAGGGCCGGTTCCCCGTCATTTCTACGTTTACTTCGTCCCAATTGGATTTGGCATTGGGGCGCCCACATGTGATACATGCTGCCCTGCTCAGCGGCCGGGAAGGCGAAACCTTTCTCACCCGCTGGCGCACCCTTGAACGCTATCGAATGAACGCCGGTCGCGGGGCGCCAAAGCGCGCCGGCTATGAGGCGGTGCAGCCCGATGCTGCCCGGAAACTGGGAACGGAATGACTGATACGAATAAGAACCCCGGCGAAAAACTGACCGTCGCGCCGAGCAAGCCGCTGTCGCTCAAGCGTAGCGTAGAGCAGGGCGTTGTGCGCCAGAGCTTCAGTCATGGCCGCAGCAAGGCCGTGGTGGTCGAGAAGGTCAAGCGCCGGGTCGGGCCAGGTGAAGGCAAAGTCGAAGCGGCTCCGCCTCCGGCTCCAGCTGCGGCCCCGGCTCCAAGTGCACCCGCGCCGACTGCGCGCCGGTCGGCGCCGCCACCGGCCGGCAGGGGCTCTGCGGCCGCAGGACCCGCCCCGAGATCGTCCGGAGTCGTGCTGCGCACGCTGACCGATGAGGAGCGCAATGCGCGCGCGCACGCGCTCGCTGACGCCAAGGTGCGCGAGGCGGAAGAGCGCAAGATCGCCGAAGAAGAAGCGCGTCGCCGCGTTGAGCGCGAGACGCGCGAGCGTGCCGAGCGCGAAGCATCCGAAGCGCGCAAGCGCGAGGAGGATGAGCGGCGGCGCCACGACGAGGAAACCAAGAAGCGCGCCGAAGAGGAAGCCAAGAAGCGGTTCGGTGATGCTGAGGCGAAGCCGGCCACAACGCCGACGCCAACGGCGCCCACGCGCACGCCGGTCGATGTGCGCAGCATCGTGCCGGAAGTCGATGAGGATGAAGCGCCGCGGCCACGCCGCGGTGGTGCGCCAGGCCGTCCGGCGCCGGCGCCAGCCCCGAAACCGACCCGCGGCGGTACGGAAAAGCGGCGCGGACGCCTCACGCTCGTGACGGCGCTGGCCGCCGATGAGGTCCGCGAGCGTTCGGTTGCCTCGTTCCGCCGGCGCGTGCAGCGCATGACCGGTCATCGCGATACGGAAACCAAGGAAAAGATCGCGCGCGACGTGGTGATCCCGGAATCGATCACCATTCAGGAACTCGCCAACCGCATGGCCGAACGCGGCGTAGACGTCATCAAGTTGCTGATGAAGCAGGGCCAGATGGCGAAGATCACCGACGTGATCGACGCTGATACGGCCCAGCTTCTCGCCGAGGAACTCGGCCACACCGTGCGTCGTGTATCCGAGGCCGACGTCGAGGAAGGCGTGTTCGACGTTGCCGATGCACCCGAGACGCTCAAGCCGCGGCCGGCAGTGGTGACCATCATGGGTCACGTCGACCACGGCAAGACCTCGTTGCTCGACGCCATCCGCACCACGGACGTGGCGGGTGGCGAGGCCGGTGGCATCACGCAGCATATCGGCGCCTATCAGGTGATGTCGCCCTCCGGCGCCAAGATCACTTTCATCGACACGCCGGGCCATGCCGCCTTCACGGCCATGCGCGCCCGCGGTGCCAAGGTGACCGACGTGGTGGTGCTGGTGGTCGCGGCTGATGACGGTGTCATGCCGCAGACCATCGAGGCGATTCAGCACGCCAAGGCCGCCAAGGTGCCGATGATCGTCGCCATTAACAAGATCGACAAGCCCGACGCGAAGCCTGAGCGCGTGCGCACCGAGTTGCTGCAATACGAGGTGCAGGTCGAATCGCTCGGCGGCGACGTACTCGACGTCGAGGTCTCCGCGACCAAGAAGCTCAATCTGGACAAGCTGCTCGAAACGATCGGCTTGCAAGCCGAAATCCTCGACCTCAAAGCCAACCCGGACCGTCCGGCCGAGGGTACCGTGATCGAGGCCAAGCTCGATCGCGGCCGCGGCCCGGTCGCCACTGTTCTGGTTCAGCGCGGCACGCTCAAGCTCGGCGACATCATCGTCGCGGGCGCGGAGTGGGGGCGCGTGCGCGCGCTTATCTCCGATACCGGGGACAACGTGGACAGCGCGGGCCCATCGACGCCTGCCGAGGTGCTCGGCTTCAACGGCATTCCGGAAGCCGGCGACCGTCTCGCGGTCGTCGAATCCGAGGCGCGAGCCCGCGAGGTCACGGCCTATCGGACGCGCCAACGCCGCGACAACATGGCGGCGCGTGCGAGCGGCATGCGCGGTTCGCTTGAGCAGATGATGAGCCAGCTCAAGACGGCGGGCCGGAAGGAATTCCCGCTGGTCATCAAGGGCGACGTGCAAGGCTCCATCGAAGCGATCGTCGGTGCGCTGGAGAAGCTCGGCAACGATGAGGTCGGCGCGCGCATCCTGTTTGCCGGCGTCGGCGGAATATCGGAGTCCGACGTGACCTTGGCGGCGGCATCTCATGCGGCGATCATCGGCTTCAACGTGCGCGCCCACAAGGAAGCGCGCGAGGCAGCCGAGCAGTCCGGTGTCGAGATCCGCTACTACAACATCATCTACGACCTCGTTGATGACGTGAAAAAGGCCATGTCCGGCCTGCTTGCGCCGACACTGCGCGAGACCATGCTGGGCAATGCGCAGATCCTGGAGATCTTCAGCGTCTCCAAGGTCGGCAAGGTGGCGGGCTGCCGGGTGACCGACGGCAAAGTCGAGCGTGGCGCCAACGTGCGTCTCATTCGCGACAATGTGGTGATCCACGAAGGCAAGCTCTCGCAGCTCAAGCGCTTCAAGGATGACGCGCGCGAAGTCCTCGCCGGCCAGGAATGCGGCATGGCGTTCGAGAGCTATCAGGACATGCGTGTCGGCGACGTGATCGAGTGTTACCGCGTCGAACAGGTGCAGCGCACGTTGTAATTGTTGCCGGAGCCTGCCGTGCAGGCGCCGGAGTTCTCGGCCATCCTTCGAGACGCTCGCTGCGCTCGCTCCTCAGGATGAGGACCTCAGATTGTTGCTCATTTCTTTTTTGGACTCACAACATCCACAGACCTCATCCTGAGGAGCATGTGCGCCTCGGCGCACATGCGTCTCGAAGGATGGCCACAAACTCGAACGCAACTCAAATTTTGCAGAACAACCCTATGCCACGCCATCATCATCGCCAACCGGAAAAAGGCCCGTCGCAGCGCCAGTTGCGCGCGGGCGAGTTGATCCGGCACGCGCTGGCGGAGATCCTGGCGCGCGGCGAGGTGCATGATGCGGTGATCGAAGCGCATACAATCACCGTTCCCGAGGTGCGTCTGACGCCGGATCTGCGACTTGCCACCATCTACGTAATGCCCCTCGGCGGGCGCGACACGCGCGAAGTGCTGGACGCGCTCGAGCGCAATAAGCGTTTTCTGCGTGGCGAGCTTGCGCACCGTATCAACATGAAATTTGCGCCCGATATTCGCTTCCGCCTCGACGAGCGCTTCGACGAGGCGGAACGCATCGACAAGCTGTTGCATGATCCGCGGGTCGCGCGCGACCTCGACAAGGAGTGATTTGTTGAACGTTCTTGAACAGCAAGCGCCGGCATCGCCTGGCCCCAAGGCGAAGCGGCCGAAATACGATGTGCATGGCTGGGTGGTGCTCGACAAGCCGGTCGGCATGACGTCGACCCACGCGGTCGCGGTGGTCAAGCGCCTGTTCGCTGCCAAGCGTGCTGGCCATGCCGGCACTCTCGACCCGCTCGCCTCGGGCGCGCTGCCGATCGCGCTCGGCGAAGCCACCAAGACGGTGCCGTTCGTGATGGACGGGCGCAAGCGCTACCGCTTCACGGTGCGTTGGGGCGAGGAGCGCGACACCGACGATGCCGAGGGCCGCGTCGTGGAAACCTCGACGGAGCGGCCGACAGCGGCGGCGATCGCGGCCGAGCTGCCGCGCTTCATCGGCACCATCGAGCAGGTGCCTCCCTGCTTCTCGGCGATCAAGATCGCCGGCGAGCGTGCCTATGACATGGCCCGCGAGGGTGAAACGGTCGAGCTCAAACCGCGGCCGGTCGAAATCCACGAACTCGCGGTGGTTGCAACGCCGGACGCCGACCACACGGAATTCGCGGCCGAATGCGGCAAAGGCACCTATGTGCGCGCGCTCGCGCGCGATCTCGGGCGCCTTTTGGGCTGCCGCGGGCATGTCAGCGCGCTCCGGCGCACCCAGGTCGGCCCGTTCGATGAAACAAACATGATTCCACTGGCAGACCTGGAAGGTTTGTGCCATAGAGCCGCGCAAGGCGAGGGAAGCCTCGCCGATGCGCTACTGCCCGTTGCGACCGCGCTGGACGACATCCCGGCGCTGGCCGTCAGTCGGGCGGATGCGGCAAGGCTCCAGCGGGGCCAAGCCGTGCTGATGCGCGGGCGGGACGCCCCAGTCCTCACCGGACTCGTGCACGTGTTGGCGTCGGGCCACTTGGTGGCCCTAGCCGAGCTTGAGCGTGGTGAGATCGTCCCCAAGCGCGTGTTCAACCTC
>JAFAXD010000147.1 GCA_019241285.1 Xanthobacteraceae bacterium
CCATGCCGCGCGAAGGTCCGGGACCACGCACCTCTTCGCCGTCGACGCGAACCCGCCCGGCGTCGGGTTTGACGTAGCCTGCCACGGCATTGAGCAGGGTCGATTTTCCGCAACCCGACGGACCGATGATCGAGACAAACTCGCCCGGATTGACCTTGATCGACACATCCGCGACGGCTTCGACCGAGCCATCGAGCGTGTCGTAGCTCAAAGAAAAATCGGCAACCTCGATACGTCCTTTGCCGGCGGCCGGAGGCACCAGTTGCTCGCTCATGCGCGGCTCCACGGCATGACGATCCGGCCGAGGCCGCGGATCGCGGCGCTGGATGCCAATCCGAGCACGCCGATGCAGATCATGCCGAGCGCAATGTCGGCGTATTGCACCAGCGAGTACGCCTCCCAGGTGAAGTAGCCGATCCCGAACTGGCCGGAGATCATCTCCGCCGCGATCAACGACACCCAGGCGACGCCCATGCCGACCGTGAGGCCGGTGAAGATGCTTGGCAGCGATGCCGGGAAGTATACCTCGCGGAAGATCGAGAACTCCTTCGCGCCCAGGCATTGCGACGCGCGCACCAGCACCGGATCGACCGTCGCCATGCCGTGCAGCGTGTTGAGCAGGATCGGGAAGAACGACCCGAGAAAGGTGATGAAGACGATGCTTTCCTCGTTGGTCGGCCACAGCATGATCGACATCGGCACCCAGGCGATCGCCGGGATCGGCCGCAGCACCTCCGACACCGGGAAGACCACGTCGCGCACGACGCGAAACCGTCCCATCACCAGGCCCAAAGGCACGGCGACGATGGCGGCGATCACAAACCCCAGCGCGATGCGCCGGCAGCTCAGCAGCACATGATTGAAGAAGCGTTGATCATGCAGGGAGCGGGTGAAGCTTTCGAACACCTGCGGCGGCGACGGAACATTGGTGAAACGGACGTGGAAGCTCACCCGATATTCCGTGAGCAGGTACCAGGCGAGGAGAAACACCATGAGCGAGAGCGCGCCGATCACGACGCTGCGCAATTGCATGCGATGCAGTGCGACCCAGCGCCTGATCAAAGTTGCAAACGGCGGCGAAGCGGCCGGCGGGATCTCCCGCGCAGCCGCCGGCGCGATTGCCAAGCCGGCCTCGCCCTCCCCGGCTGGCCCCGTCTCATTCAGCTTGAGTGCGGCGCCGCTCACGCATCAACCTCCGCTCACGGTTGCTTTGAGCGCCTGCTCGAAGGTCATCACCGTGCCGCCGGTCTTTGTCGCGTACGCGTCGGCTTCCGACTTCAGCATGAAGGGCGCGATCGCGGTTGGATCACCACCGGCTACGTAGAAGACCTGGTCGGCGAACAGCTTGATCCCGCGCGTCGTGTCGAACACATAGGCGACGTTGATCTTCTTGCCCTTTTGCTTGAACTCCGCATAGGCGCCAAGCGTGCAAGCCGCACTGCTGAACGGCAGGATGCCTTCGCCGTCGATCCACACCTCGCCGGCTTTGCGCGGTTCGCTGATCGGCTTCTTGCAGAACGAATCTTCGCCGGCGATTTCGTAATTCTCCAGCTTCTTGAGCTGAGCCTCGTAATCGAGATTGAGCTCCGCGAAGGCCTGGCGGATGTAGCGGTCGTCGACCCACTTGTGCGGATCGAACTCCTTCATGCGCCCGAGGTTTTGCAGCACCTTGACGTCCTGGACGGCCGCGTCGATGAGCTGCGGCTTGATGGTCGGGTCGGTCGTCATGTTTCCGCCGGGCCCCAGAAAGATGTAGACGACCTCCTTGTTGATCCCGGTCCACTCATGGATTTTCTCCGACGCAGTTTTCGGATCGGAACGGATCCAGTTGTTGGCAGCGATCACCGCCTTGAGATAGGCGACGACGACCTCGGGATACTTCTCGGCAAAGTCGGTGCGCACGACGACGCCGTGCCAAGTCGGCAGGTTGGTTTCGGCGCCGTCGAATATCTTGCGGGCAAAGCCGCGAAACGGAAGCAGCTCCGCGAACGGCACGAAATCCGCGTGGGCGTCGATCTTCTTTTCCTGCAGGTTGGTGGAACCGACCTCAGGGGTCTGGCTCACGAGCTGGAACGCATCCGCCGGCCAGCCGCGATCCTGCAGCGCCTTGAGGACCATACCGTGCGCCGCGGAGCCGAACGGAACGCTGACGAGCTTCCCCTTCAGGTCGGCCAGATCGTAGTAGGGCGAGTCTTTGTGGACGACGATCCCGTTGCCGGAGCCGTAGATGTTGTAGGCCGCGACGGCGATCAGGCGGCTCTTCGACTCCGGATTATTCTCGAACGTGAAGCCATTCACGATCAGCGGATAGTCGCCCATCATGCCGAACTGCAGCTTGTTGGCCATCATCCCGTTGGTCACAGGCGGGCCGGAGGTGAAGTTCTGCCATTCGAAGGCGAATTTGATGTTGGCGTATTTGGCGTCTTTCGGCAGATAGCGCTCGAGCAGCTTGAGCTCGCGAACGACCGTGCCGGTCCCGACCGTGTTGGTCGTCGTGTCCTGTGTGCCGATGCCGATGGTGACGGTGGTCTGTCCGTTGGCGACGGAGGTCCAACCAAACGCCGCGGCGGCCAGCGCCGCCCAGACAGAACGCCGATCCCAATACCGACTCATGGCCTGATCCCTCAGTGGTTCTTGCCGCGCATTGTGGGCGCACCCCACGGGCGGGCAATGCGAGTTTCAAACAGGAAGTTGATTAGTTACCCCGAAACATCCGCTGCCCAGTTCTTGCGCAATTGGGTGGGATCGCGCCGTACCGGTAGGCACTTGGCTCATTCGGCGGGGCCGCGCATCTCCTGCAAGACATCCGGCCGCCGCACGATGATGCGCGACTTGCGGGAGATCACGACCCCTTTTTCCTGCAGCCGTTTCAAGCTGATAGTGACCCATTGGCGGGTCGCGCCGACCATGTGGGCGAGGTCGGCGTGGGTAAAGGCAGCACTGATGGCGATGCCGTCGGCTTCCTTGACGCCATAGAGCTCGACCAGGTTCAGCAGCAGATGGGCGAGCCGCTCCGTCACCGAGCGCGTTCCCAGCATCTGCGCCAGGGCGGAGTAGCACTTGCCTTTGAATGTCAGACCCTCGATCAGGCCGATCGCGAGGCTCGGGACATCCAGCACGAGCTTGCGCATGTCCCTGCCGGAAAAATGAACGACGCCGCTGTTGCTGCTCGCCACTCCGGACCATTGGTGGGTGCCCTCGCCGAATATTTCCGGTCCGCCGACAAAGTTGCCCGGGAGCCAGTAGGCAAGCGTGATTTCACGCTGGGAAGGAGCCATATAGAAAACGCGGATGCGGCCGCTCTCGATCAGGTAGATGCCGTCGTGCTTCGCGCCCTGATTGAACAGTGTCTGCCCGCGATAGAACACGCGCTTGCGGCCATGCGCGAGCACGTGCTCACGCTCGCTCTGGGAAAGTCCGGCCAGCAGCGACGGCGGACCACCGATGGAGTTGACGCTATCGGTGAGGAGTAGCGACTGCGCGCCATTGCTGTGCGAGGTGGAAGGATGTACGGCACCGCTGCGGTGAGACATCACAGGTGAACTTGCTGCATAGGCCTGCATCGACGGCCCCGCGTTCAGGATCAATCCGCAAGCAGCAAGCTCCGTGCCAGTATTCGCGAGGCAAGATCGAACAAAATCAACGTGTTCATCGCCCCTGACGCGTTCCGGCCGGGCTCTGTTGCGGGAGCCAGGTACGCCGGCGTCCATCGTCCTGGGCACGGCATGCTCCCTTGTCGACTGCCGCATCATGATGAACGGCATATCGCGAGGGGTTCCAATTTGTCTATTGTTTTAATTAACTATTCTAGGCTCGTTTATTTCTCACCAGCGCCAAAACATAAACGAAATAACCGGCAAGCCTGCGTCAGAGCCGCGAAGGGACAATAGCTATTCCTGCCTGGCAAGCTCGCTCAGGTAGGAAAACGGATAAATGCCACGTGCATGACCATCGGAAAACGCGACGTTGATACCGTAACCACCCACCCACGAAACCTCGCTGATCGTGAGGTCAACGAACCTGTCGGGAAAAACACCGTCGATCTGTGCCCGGCGGCAGTGGGCGCAGCGACAGGCCGCGCGCAGCGTGGCAGCGGCGATCATCAACCGTTCGCTCGTGGCGAGCGTTACATGCAGCTCGGTGCCGTCGGCGGAATAAGCCACCGCTTGGGCCCCGATCGGGGTGGAAAAAGGCGAATCGGCGAGCGGCATGAAACCTCCACGGTCGAGGATGAGCGGCGTATGGTCGCGGCGCGAGCAATTAATTGCTGGCGGGTCATGCATTTGTGAAATGCCCGACCTTCAGCGCTCAAAATTTTTAGAAACTAATTGACTGCGCTGTTCAGTCTCATGTTGGCGTGCGCATTGGCTTTGATAGACCACCCCCGCCCGCCACTTTTTGACCACATCCGAGCATGTCCAGCCTCAACAGAGAACAGGTTCTCGGCGTTCGGCATTGGACCGACACGCTGTTCAGCTTCACCACCACGCGCGATCGCGCCTTCCGCTTTCGCAGCGGCCAGTTCACCATGATGGGCCTCCAAGTCGAGGGCCGCCCGCTGCTGCGCGCCTACAGCATGGCGAGCGCGAACCACGAGGAGACGCTCGAGTTCTTCAGCGTCAAGGTTCCCGACGGCCCTTTGACGTCACGGCTGCAGAAGATCCGCGAGGGCGACATCGTCCTGGTCGGTCGCAAGCCGACCGGCACCCTCGTCATTGACAACCTGCTGCCCGGAAGCCGGCTGCTCCTGCTCTCGACGGGAACAGGGCTCGCGCCATTCGCGAGCCTGATCAAGGATCCCCAGGTCTACGAGAGCTACGACCAGGTGATCCTGGTTCACGGCTGCCGCCAAGTCTCCGAGCTCGCCTACGGAGAGGAGCTCGTTGACGGGTTGCGCCGGGACGATGTCTTCAGCGAGATCATCGGCGACAAGCTCGAATATTACCCGACGGTGACGCGCGAGCCGTTCCGCAACCGCGGGCGCATCACCGACCTCATTGCCAGCGACAAGCTGTTCCAGGACATCGACTTGCCGCCGCTCGATCTCGAGAGCGACCGCGTGATGATGTGCGGCAGCCCGAGCATGCTCGCTGACCTCCGCAATTTATTGATCGAGCGCGGGTTTATCGAAGGCAGCCACGGCGAGCCCGGCCATTTCGTGATCGAAAAGGCATTCGTGGAACGATGATGCGCTGACAACTAATTGCTACCGACCCGGGCGGTTATGGCCGATGCTCGTCGTGCATTGGCGCACACCTCCGGGGCTGAATGATGGATGATATTGTCGATGGGCTCGCCGAAGTCTCCTGCGATGTGTTGGTGATCGGTGGCGGAACCGCGGGTCCGATGGCGGCGCTCAAGGCCAAGTTGAAAGATCCCAATGCGACCGTCATCCTGCTCGAGAAGGCCAATGTCAAACGCTCCGGCGCGATCTCGATGGGGATGGATGGTCTGAACAACGCGGTGATACCCGGCTACGCCACGCCGGAGCAGTACACCAAAGAGATCACCATCGCCAACGACGGGATTGTCGATCAGAAGCCGGTCTACAAATACGCGCAGAAATGCTACTCGATCATCGAGGAGCTCGACAGCTTCGGCATCCGTTTTCTGAAAAATGAGAACGGCGATTTCGCTGTGAAGAAGGTGCATCACCTCGGCACCTACGTGTTGCCGATGCCGAACGGCGACACCGTCAAGAAGGCGCTCTATCGCCAACTGCGGCGCAACCGCATCCTGATCTCCAACCGCTACATGGCAACCCGGTTGTTGACCGCCGATGATGGGCGTGTGGCCGGCGCCATCGCCGTCAACACCCGCACCGCCGAGTTTCTGATCTTGAAGGCGAAGGCCGTGATCCTGTGCATGGGTGCGGCCGGCCGGCTCGGGTTGCCGACGTCGGGCTACATGTTCGGAACCTACGAGAACGCGGCCAATTCGGGCGACGGCTACGCCATGGCCTATCACGCCGGGGCGGCGCTCGCGAACCTCGAGTGCTTCCAGATCAATCCGCTGATCAAGGACTACAACGGCCCCGCCTGCGCCTATGTCGCCGGCCCCTTCGGCGCCTATACCGCCAACAACCAGGGCTCGCGGTTTATCGAGTGCGACTACTGGTCGGGGCAGATGATGCTCGAGTTCTTCAACGAGCTGCAGTCCGGCAAGGGGCCGGTGTTCCTGAAGCTCAACCATCTGCACGAAAACACCATCGGCGAGATCGAGCACACGCTGCACAAGGTCGAACGGCCCACGCGTGGCCTGTTCCATGAGGGACGGACCACCGACTACCGGCGGGAGATGATCGAGATGCACATCTCCGAGATCGGTTTCTGCTCCGGCCACAGCGCGTCGGGCGTGTTCGTCGACGAATTCGCGCGCACCACCGTGTCCGGACTCTATGCCGCGGGCGACATGGCGAGCGTGCCGCACAACTACATGCTGGGGGCCTTCACCAACGGCTCGGTCGCCGGCACCGATGCCATGGAGTTCGCCGAGGATCATGATTTTGCCGAGTTCGACGTCGCCGATGTGGCCGCCGAGCGCGAACGCGTGATGGCGCCGACCAAACGCGACG
>JAFAXD010000193.1 GCA_019241285.1 Xanthobacteraceae bacterium
GCTCGATCACACGCTCGCGCGGGAACGGCCGGCGACCATCATCGTCGAACGTGACGACCGGCTCGACGCAATCGATGAAATCCTGGATGATGTCGAGCGCGTCCGGGAGCGGATTGCGCTGCATGGACGTACACATGACCGCGCGGCTCTTGGATCGGCAGCATAGCCTGCTCGCCTATTTGACAAGCGGCGAAGCAATCTTCGCCGATCAACGGCAAAAACCCGCCGAGCCCTCGCTCCGAGGCATCGATCCGGGGCTGCTTCATCTCGAGGCGCGGTTCTCGCACGAGAAGCGCATGGAGAAGATCGCGGGTGTGTTCGCGCGCACGCTTGCGCTCCTGGGCAATCAGCGAACCGAAATCGAGCACGCCTTTGCCGACAAGTGTCCGCCGACAGCCATCGGCCGGCTCGAGAACGCGCATCAATTCTTTGATTTCCTCTGCGGCCAGTGGGAGCAGTGGCCGCCGGACCCTGAATATCTGCCGGATCTTGCCCGGTGTGAGCTCGGATTTGCACAGGCGCGCAGCCGTGATGCGACGAGTGACAATTCGGACTCGGACCAGCCGGTCCATCAAGTAAGCCGGGCGCGGCCCGGCGCAGTGCGGCGTGACCCCGGTGTCGTGCTGCTGCGTTGCGCTTACGACATTCGCATCCTGTTCGAAACCGGTTTCGCAGAGCCTGCGCCCGCGCGGCGCGACGTGGCCCTCGCGATCGCAACCGCAACGGGCGCGCGTGAGCCGGCGATCTTCGAGCTCAAGCCGGCGATCTTCGATTTGCTTGCGGCACTCGATGGTTGGACCGACCGCCGCGCATTCGGGGCAACGCGGAAGGCGCGGGCGATGGTAGCCGATCTCGTCAGCCGCGGGCTCCTGGAGGAGCGTTTGTGAGGATTTGCCTGATCGGCAAGTTTCCTCCGATTCAGGGCGGGGTCAGCATGCGCACGTTCTGGACCGCGCATGCACTCGCCCGGCGCGGCCATGACGTCGAGGTGGTCACCAACGCCAAGGAAGCACAGCCGCCGTTCCGCATGCACATGCGTTCCGAGGATTGGGGGCGCTGCGAGGCAACGTACGGCCGTGGTCGCGTGCGCGTTCACTGGAGCGATCCGGTCGACAGAGCCCAGTCATACTTGCCGATGGCGAGTCCGTTTGTCTCCAAGCTCGCCGGCATTGCGGCGCGGGTACATGCCGAGCGGCCATGCGATGTGATCTATTCGCATTATCTGGAGCCATATGGGGTCGCGGCGCACTTGGCGGCGCAGATCACCGGCGTGCCGCACGTGGTGCGGATGGCAGGCAGCGACGCCGGCCGGCTTTGGCATCATCCGCAGCTGGAGCCGCTCTACGATCACGTTCTGCGCGCGGCGAGCGTCGTGATTGCCGCCGGCAGCGTCGCCGAGCGCGCGATCGCCCGTGGTGTCGATCCTGAGTGCGTCCGACCGGCCGGAGCATTTGTTGTTCCGGAGGAGTTGTTCACGCCGGTCGGACCTTTGTTAGATCTTACAACGCTGCGCCGCGAGCTGGACCACTCCGACGCACGCGATCAGCTCTGGGGCGAGTTCGCCGGTGATAGACCTTATTTCGGAATCGCGGGCAAACTCGGTGAACGGAAGGGATCTTTCGCCCTGCTAGCCGCCATGCAGCGGCTCAGAGAGGCCGGGCTTGACTGTGGACTGGTCGCCCTTGCGCACGGCCAACCCGACGTGGAAGCACGGTTTCGCGCCGAGGCGCGCGAGCGCGGCCTTATGGATCGCGTTCTCCAGATTCCATTCCTGCCGCACTGGCGTGTCCCTGAGTTTCTGCGCGGCTGCCTTGCTGTCTGCTGTCTGGAGCAGGATTTTCCGATCGCTATCCACACGCCGATCGTCGCGCTCGAAGTCTTGCTGTGCGGCCGCTGTCTGGTCGGGTCGACCGAAGTCATTCGCAAGCTTCCCGGCTTCTGGAAGCTGCCGGACAAATATGGCTGCGTCGCCATCGCCGACGTCAACAACATCGAGGCGCTGGCGGAGCGCCTTGCTGCGATCATCAAAAATCCAGCGCCAGCGGCAGCGATCGGAGCGCGCGGCTGCGCATTCGCCCGCGAGCTGCAGAATGGCATCGCATTCCCGCAAATATTGGAGCAAATTTTCGCCTCGACGGCATCGCGCAAACGCGTACGCCGGCGCAAGCAGGAAATGGTCCAGGAGGAGGCTGGGCATTTTCCACTGACAACGATCGCAGCCACGGTGCTCGCCAAACGCGGCAAGAAGCTCCCGCGCGCTACCACGGCTAGACTCGACCTCGCCCGAGCGCGAAGGATCTTGGCCGAGTTCGAACATATTAAACGTAACCGCCCTCGATCCTTTGACGTGTTGGCGGCGGCGGTGCGCATCGAGGTCGCGCTTGCCCAGGCAGAGCTTGAGGCCGCGCCAAGCAGAAACGACGCCAATTATGATCCGCTGTTCCGAGTCTGCATGGAGGATTGGGCGCTGAAGGATGGCGACATCGCAAGCCTGATCCCGCTGCGCGATCCAAGCCTACGCGTTCTGCGTTTCGAATTTGACGTGGCGCCGTTCCGCGGGGTGAGCACGCTAAAAGAGTTACCGATAGCGTTGGATTACAAACCGAGCCACCTCGCTGTTTTTACCGCCGGCCGGCGCGAGCCGCTGCTGGTTGACGGAGTCACCGCCCACATCTTGGACTTGTGCGACGGGGCTCGGAGCGTGGACGAAATTATTGCGGTCATGGCTGGCTCAATGCGTGATCCGAAGCATATTCGATGGATTGAAAACATGTTTGCGTGCGGGTTGATCGGCCTTCAGCAGAAGGCCGAGGGACCCATGGCGCGCGGGCAATTGCGTTCGGCTCAGGCAAGCGGCAGACTGTAGCTGCGGCAGCAACTGAGAGCGAAATGAAACGGCGCGACGTTTTGCTTGGCCTTGGCGGGTCGGTCGCTCTTCGGCCGTTATCGGCGCTCGCGCAGTCCCGCTCGGTGCCGATCATCGGCTTTCTCAATAGCGCATCGCCCGGCCCCTTCGCCGCGTTTGCGCACGCGTTTCGCGAAGGACTGGAAGAAGCTGGTTTCATCGACGGCAAGAACGTGACCATCGAATCACGCTGGGCCGAGGGTCGCTACGAACGGTTGCCAGACCTCGCCGCCGATCTGGTCGGCCGTCGCGTGACGTTGATCGTTGCGACCGGCGGGCTGATGTCGGCGCGCGCTGCCAAGGCCGCCACGACGACGCTGCCGGTCGTGTTTCTTATCGGCATCGATCCTGTCAAAATGGGGCTGGTCAGCAGCTTGAACCATCCCGGCGGCAACGCGACGGGCGTGAGCCTGCACACGACCGCCATCTTGGACAAGCGGCTCGAGTTGTTGCGCGAGCTTGTGCCGAGCGCGCAAATAATTGGCCTGCTCGTCAATCCTAATACTGAGGGCGCGCAGGTCGAAATCAGCGATATCGAGCAAGTCGCTGGCGGGCGCGGATTGCAGTTGCTCGTGCTGCGCGCCACATCCGAAGCTGATTTCGAGTCGGCCTTCGCGGCGGCAGCCGTGCAACGCGCCGATGCACTGCTTGTTAGCGCCGATCCGTTCTTCACCAATCGGCGCGGGCAGATCATCGGCTTAGCGGCCCGTCGCTCCCTTCCGACCGCCTATCCCTGGCGCGAGTACGTCGACTCCGGCGGCTTGATCAGCTACGGGCCGAATATTCTGTCGGCCTATCGGCAGATGGGGCGATATGCCGGCCGAATGCTCACCGGAATGAAGCCAAACGACACGCCGGTCGAACTCCCCACGAAATATGAACTTGTGATCAACCTGAAGACCGCCAAAGCACTGGGTCTCGAGGTCAAGTCGCATCTCCTGGCCCTGGCTAACGAAGTCATCGAGAACGAGTAGCGTTCAGCAGCTACGCTCACGCCGCTCGTCAGCGCGCAACGGTGCGACGTAAAGGGCTGCAGGCAGAACCTTTCTGGTCGTGGCATCGACCCGATCGGCAATCCGCATATAGCTGTTGAAGCGCCGGGATTTGCCGATTGCCCATATCACTGCTTGCCGCACTGGATACAGGCTCGGCGGCCATTCCGACGTGACCCAATCATAGCGTCTGGACCATGTCTGAGTCCGGTCAGCAACCCAGCGCCAATCGCGTTGCCACGCTGTCAACGCGGTCGCCACGTCCGGCTCGGTTGATACGTACTCGGACAAGAGCAACGTGTTCATCAAAGAAAGGCCAACCCCCTGGCCAAGAGTCGGTGGGAGCGCATGCGCTGCATCGCCCACGAGCGCCACCCGGCCTCGCACCCAGGATCGAGTCCGCACGAGCGGATAAGGATGATGCACCGCTGCTGCGGCAGCGGCTCGTTCAAACAAGCCCTGCGAAGCGAGGTCCGGAAAGTGGGCGCTCCAATAATCCGGGTCGATCGGAATCCTGACTCCGCGCATGTCCGCGAGCGGTGCGATGAAGTAGGCGAAGGCCTCCGTCCGGGAACATGGGCAGACGCCGACGCGCAACCTGCCCGACCAGGATTCGCGGACGAAGTCGTCGCGCTCGGCTTGCGTTCTGGAGATCAAGAGCCGAATCGCTCCGCTCAGAGGGGCGCGAACCGGCTCATCCAAACCAAGGGCCGGGCGAAGGCCAGAGTTCACCCCATCTGCGGCGACCACCAGCTCGGCGTCCCGCTCACGGCCCGCTACGGTCACTCCTCCGTTCGGATCAACTTGGTTGACCATTGAGCTCGTGTGGACCGTTGCACCATTTTCCAGCGCGCGCTCGAGCAGAGCTCGTATCAGAAGCTCACGCTTGACGTTCCAGATCGAGTTCACCTCGCGCAGGATCCGTCGTTGCAGCAGGCGGCCGGAACTGTCGAGGGTACGCGCTTCTTGCAGAACGACGCAGTCCTGCCGAATTCGATCGAGCACCTGGAAGTGATCGAGGACCCGGAGGGCATTCCCTTTGAGGAAAATGCCAGCACCGATCTCGCGAATGGCGTGGCCGCGCTCGTACACGTCAACGGACCAACCCTTACGGCCCAGCGCGATTGCTGCGCTCAGCCCCGCAACGCCGCCCCCACAAATGATGGCTGTGCGCATTCAGGCCCCGGTGAGAACGTTCAGTCCTCGCTTAAGTCGGTTTGAGTGGGTGCGCAACTCGTTGGACG